>CAZVNU010000174.1:0-5389 GCA_964628335.1 uncultured Phycisphaeraceae bacterium | reverse complement strand
CCACGCCGATGGCGGTGCGGCCCAAATCGCTGCGCAGCCAAGCGGCGTGGACCTTGACCCCGAGCCGGTGTGGTGGGGCCAGGAGCGCAACCAATTGTCGCCCGAAGAAGCCGACCGTCTGACCCTGATCCAGGGCGATGTGCGCACCGCCAAAAGCACCAAGGCGCATGTGCTGGCGGCGGAGAATTTCTCCTACTGCCTGTTCAAAACCCGCGACGGCCTGCGTGAATACTTCAAAGCCGCGCGCAAGAATCTGGCCAAGGACGGCCTGTTTGTGATGGATTTGATGGGCGGGGGCGATTGCCACTTTGAAGACCAGGAAGACACCCGCACCATCCGCTATCCGGCCGACGGCGCACTCAATCAAAGCAAAGGCAAAGCGGCGAAAAACAAACTCAAACACTTCACCTATGTCTGGCGCCAGGAGGATTTCAACCCCATCACCCACGATGCGCTGTTCCACATCCACTTCCGCTTCCCCGACAAATCCACGCTGAAAAACGCCTTCACCTACGACTGGCGCCTGTGGACGGTGCCGGAAATCCGCGAACTGCTGGCCGAGGCCGGCTTCAAGCAGGTGGAAATCTGGTGGGACACCGATGTGACCGACGAAGACGGCAACCCCGTCTACCAGCCCGCCACCGACGGCACGCCGCACGCCGCTTGGCTTTGCTATGTGGTGGCGAAGTGAAAAAGTAGCGCCGGCCCGGCGCGTCCGGGAAAACATCGTAAAAACAACGCGCGCCGATCATTCTGCGCGCGTTGTCTTATTCTGCGTCTGATTGAACGCGGCCAGCGGCCGCGTCTACCTTTTCGCATGCCACCCCGCCACGCCGGCCATCGCCCAGCCAGCCATCAGCAGCACCCCGCCGATGGGGGTGATGGCGCCCAGCCATCCGGCCGGTGCCATGCCAAGGTCGGCTTTGGACAGCACCAGCAGGTAGAGCGAGCCGGAAAACACCCCCACCCCCGCCACCCAAGCCCGGCCAGCCCACACCCCCCAGCGGCCGTCAGTGCGCCAGGCCGCCAGGGCCAGCAAGGCCACGGCATGCAAGGCGTGGTAAAGCGCGGCGGTTTTCCAGACTTCAAGTTCCTGCGGCCCGACCCGCTGTTTGAGGGCATGGGCGCCGATGGCCCCCAACAAAACGGCGGAAAAACCAAGACAGGCGGCGGCAAGGGCAATTTTGCGGTTCATGGGCCGGAGAATAACCCGATTTGCCAGAATTTTTCCAGTGGCTAGAATGTCCGCCCCATCCTTCGGGGTGGCAAAGGACGCCGACATAGCTCAGTTGGTTAGAGCGAGGGATTCATAAGCCCTAGGTCCCAGGTTCGAATCCTGGTGTCGGCATCGGCGCAAGCCGTCTTTTCATCCGGTGTTCGGATGATTCTTCACCGCCTTCATTCCCTGAAGGCACCCCGCGCGGCGCCTGGCAACGCCGCAACCACGGGTCAAAATCGCCGCGGGCGCTCGGTCCCCCCAACTCATCTTGGGCGGACATCGCAAGCCCCGCACCCAGCTCAAAAGGAGCACCCCATGTCGGAAGTCGAAACCGTTGCCCCCGCCGCCGAGTCCCCAGCCCCCGCAACCAAGGCCCCCACCACCGCCGCCACCCTGGTCAAAGACCTGGTCGACGCCGGCATCCACTACGGCCACAAGTCCACCCACTGGAACCCGAAGATGCGTCCGTACATCTTCGGCAAGCGCAACAAGATCCACATCATCGATGTGAAGGAAACCGTCAAGGGCATCCTGCTCGCCAAGAAGTTCCTGCAGAAGATCGCCAGCGAAGGCAAGGAAGTGCTGTTCGTGGGCACCAAGCGCCAGGCCGCTTCGATCATCGAAGCCAACGCCAAGGCCTGCGACATGCACTATGTGGTGGACCGTTGGCTCGGCGGCACGCTGACCAACTTCTCGACCATCCGCCTGCGCCTCAAGCGCCTGGCCGAACTCGAGCGCATCGTCGAAACCGGCGAAATCACCAAGTACTCCAAGAAGATGGAAGCCCAGATCAGCCGCGAGCAGAAGAAAATCTTCCGCAACCTGGGCGGCATCCGCAACATGAGCAAGATGCCCGGCGCCATGGTCATCGTCGATGTGTCCTACGAGTCCAACGCCGCCAAGGAAGCCAAGAAGCTCGGCATCCCGGTGATCGCCTTGATCGACACCGATGCCAACCCCGACATGGTCGACCTGCCCATCCCCGGCAACGACGACGCCATCCGCGCCATCGAAATCGTGGTGTCGCAGCTGGCCGAAGCCGTCAACGAAGGCAAGAAGAACCGCAAGGTGGTCGAGCCCAAGGCCAAGTCCGATGCCGCCGATGCCGGCAGCAGCGACAAGGGCGCCCCCGACCGCCGCGACGACAAGGGTGCACCGCGCCGCCGTTCGACCCGCGCGCAGTTCACCGCCTAAGGAGGGTTGGCTTCAGCCAACCTTGCCATCAGGCAGCCAGCAAATCGAGGGGCTGGCGGAAATTCACCGCCAGCCCTTTTTCTTTACCTATTTTCAACACCCAACTGGTCGGCTAAAACCGACCCTCCCCAGGAACAACCCCATGGCAATCACCGCCGCCCAAGTCAACGAACTCCGCAATTCCACCGGCCTTGGCATGATGGAATGCAAAAAAGCCCTCACCGAGGCCAACGGCGACATGGACGCCGCCGCCGACATCGTGCGCAAGAAGTACGGCGCCAAGATGGCCGGCCGCACCGACCGCACCAGCGCCGAAGGCCAGATCGCCTCGGCCATCTCGGCCGACGGCAGCAAGGGCGCCTTGGTCCAGCTCAACACCGAGACCGACTTCACCGCCAAGAACGAAGGCTTCATCACCGTGGTCCAGCAGCTGGCGCAATTGGCCCTGGGCCAGGCCCCCGGCACCGTCACCTGCACCGACGAGATGAAGGCCCTGATCAGCGGCATCAGCATCAAATTCGGCGAAACCATGGAATTCAAAAACGGCGTGGTGTACGGCGGCGAAGGCCACAAGGTCGGCGCTTATGTGCACTTCACCGGCAAGGTCGCCGCCATCTTGGACACCACCGGCCCGGCCACCGCCGAAGTGCTCGGCAGCCTTGGCATGCATGTGGTCGCCGCCATCCCGGCGCCCTTGGGCATCAGCGAAGCCGACCTGCCGGCCGACCTGATCGCCAAGGAAAAGGCCATCGCCATCGAAGAGGCCACCGCCTCCGGCAAGCCGGCTGAAATCGCCGAAAAAATGGCCACCGGCAAACTCAACAAATTCATCGATTCGATCGCCCTGCTCCGCCAGCCCTATGTGCTCGACGACAAGCAACAGGTCAAGGCCATCCTGCCCAAGGGCGTGGAAGTCAAAGCCTTTCAAAAATTCGTGGTCGGCTAAACCGCCCGCCACCGACCCTCTTGAACCCCTTGAAACCCGCCCCGCTTTTTGCGGGGCGGGTTTTTCATTCCGCGCCGGCTGCGAGCGTTGAATTTCGCCGGCCTTGCCGCCAAAGCCGGCCCCCGCCTTGCCTACAATGCCCCGCATGCCCGACCCCACCCAAACGCCCGCCTTGCCGCACTCTTTGGCCGACGCCCTGGGTGATGCCAACCCGGCCCTGCGCGGCCAGGCCGAGGCCGGCGGCGATGCTTGGCGCATCGAGTTGGATGCTTATGCCGGGCCGATGGACCTGTTGCTGTACCTGGTCAAGCGCCACGAGATCGACTTGCACAACATCCCCATGGCCAAGCTCACCGGCCAGTATCTGCTGCATGTCAAAGCCATCCAATCCCTGGATGTCGACCGCGCGGCGGAATTCATCGTGATGGCGGCGACCCTGCTTGAAATCAAGAGCCGCATGATCCTGCCCTTTGATTCCGGCAAGCCGGAAAACGGCGCGACGCGCGCCGATGATCGCGACGATGGCATGGGCGAAACCTCCGACCCGCGCCTGGCGCTGGTGCAGCAGTTGCTGGCCTACAAAAAATACAAGGATGCGGCCTGGGAATTGGAACGGCGCCAGGCTGATTTTGAAAACCGCTTCACCGCCCACGCCCGCAAGGGCCGCGCGCCCATCGACCCCGCCACCCTGTCGGCGCAGGTGGAGCTGGATTTGGACGACCTCAATGTGCTCGACCTGCAGAAAGCCTTTGAATCGCTGGCCGAAAGCATCGGGTATCTGGGCGACCACCAGGTGTCCTACGACGACACCCCCATCGCCCTGCATGCCGACGACATCGCCGACCTGCTGACCCGCGACGGCGCCGAAAGCGCGGAGAAACTGGCGCGCGGCATGACCCTGCGCGAATTGTTCACCGGCCGCAAAACCCGCAGCGAAATGATCGGACTGTTTCTGGCCACCCTGGAGCTGGTGCGCAACTTCATCGTGCGGGTGACGGTGGAAAACGGCCAGGCCGGCGACCCCGACTGCGTGCGGCTGGTGCTGCGCCCACAAGCCGACCGCACACTGGACCAAGAACAAAACGACGCAGTGCGCGACTGGCGCAACCCCCACACCGGCGAGATGGAATACGCCTGGCCCGAGGATGAAAACGGCAAACGCGCCAAGCGCCGGCTGTTTCTGCGCGCCATCGTCAAAGCCCGCCTGGAGGCGGACGCCGCCGGGCGCAAGTTCAACCTCAACGCCTGGAAAAAAGAACGCGAAGCGCAAGCCATGGCGCACGGCCAAGCGCTCGAGGTGGAGGATGTTTCGGAAGAAGACCTGCTGGCCGAAGAGGATTTCGCCGGCGACAAGATGCCGGACCACCCCGATGATTTGCCGATGCCGAAAGTGCCGGAAGTGAAGTGAAGTGAAGTGAAGTGAAGTGATTTTCAGGAGTGCGGCGGCACGACGCCGCTTTGCCCGGGCCGGCACGACGGCCCGGCGGAATGGAAAAAGACATGAAAAAAACCGGCAACCAAAGGCTGCCGGTTTTTTGTTGTTTTATCAACCCAAGATCAGGCGGCCGCTTTGGCGGCCACGCTCTTGAGGTAGGCACGACGGCGCAAAGGCTTGGTGATCAGGCCGCACTTGATGGCCTTGACCGACACCTTGACGCGGGCCACGGTGCCGTCTTCGCGCACGGTGGTCACGGTCTGGATGTTGGGCTTGAAGGTGCGCTTGGTCTTGCTGGTGACCTTGGTACCCACGCCGCCCAAGTACTTGGCCTTGCCGCGGATGCAGTAGGTGTTGCCAGTGGAGGTGCGGCGGCCGGTGAATTCGCAGATACGGGGCATGGGAACCTCAGAAACAAAAGTTAATGGAAACCGCCAGTCGGCGGAGGGTCGAACATGATACAGGAAGTCAATGGGTCTGGCAAGTTGAGGATGGCTATCACAGGGTTGGCGGGTGATGGAGCGCGGGTGTCCCCACCCACAAATGCCGCCCGGGGCTCAATGCCCCGGACGGCAAAGAGGTTGCCGACAGGCGT
>CAZVNU010000173.1:0-5417 GCA_964628335.1 uncultured Phycisphaeraceae bacterium | reverse complement strand
TTGAAGAGACGCGGCATGACGCGCCGAAGGTCGTGGCGGGGTTCCTTGATCCGGCAGCCCTGCCTCCGTCAGGAGGGATCCATTGCAGGCCAGGACGACGGAGGCAGGATGCCTCCGCTACCGTGCCATCAACCCCACGCCCCTTTGCGGAAGTCGCGCGGCGATTTGCCGTGGGTTTCCCTGAACATGCGCGAGAAGTGGAACACGGTTTTGAAGCCGCAGCGGCTGGCGACTTCTGAAATGGTCATGCCGCTGTGCTGCAAAAAGCCGGTGGCGCGTTCGATGCGCAATTGCCACAGGTAGCGGCCCGGGGTGATGCCCAGCTTGGCGCGGAAGCATTTGATCAGGTGCTGGGGGGTGATGCCGGCCACTTTGGCGGCATGGGCCAGGCAGTGCTCTTCGCCCAAATGGTCTTCCATGTGGCGCATGGCCTGGTCGACCGGGGTTTGCGTGATCAGGTCCTGGGCGGCGTTTTCGGCGGTGCGCAGATATTCGCGCAGCATGGTCAGGCCCAGGGCGTCAAGCATGTCCATGGCGGCGTCGCCCTTGTAGGTTGGGTGGCTCATCGCCGTTTCCATCAGATGTGAAAACAGGTCCGAAATGGGCAGGATTTTCGGGGCGGCGGCGAGTTTTTGCGCCAATTCCTGCGGGACGAAACCGGGCTTGACGGCGACCCAAGTGTGGTGGGTGGGCTTGTCGCGGGTGTAGGCCAGCAATTCCTGCTGGCCGGGCAGCATCAATGAAATTTGCCCGGCATGAAAAATGCGTTTGAGCCCGTGGATCGTGGCATTGGCTTCGCCGGAAAGCAGCACCACCAGTTGGTAATCGCGCTGGATGCGCGGGCCGCACACGCCGCCGGGAATGTAATGGGCTTCGCCAAAGGTGGCGTGGTGGCCGGCCCGGGCGTGGTTGACGCGCGTGATGTTGACCAGGCGGTCGGATGCCGGCGAGACCGAGGGGGTGGTTTTGGCGAGCGCTTTTTTGGAAATTGGCACGGCATGAATCATAGGGGCGTTCACGCTTAGGGACAAGTTTTTTACAGTCATCGGCTTTTTATCGACAATTTATCGTGAGGTATGATTGTCTTGGGTAAATAATGGCTTTTGCCGTCCATTGTTATTGCCGGCTTGTGTGTTATCTTTTCACCAGTTCTTTCTTCTCCTCCTTCCTAGTTGGAAATTCCATGAAAACTTATTTCCCCGGCGTCAAATCCAAGATCAAGTACGAAGGCCCCAAGAGCCGCGATCCGCTTTCTTTCAAGTGGTACAACGCCAATAAAAAAGTGGCCGGCAAGACCATGGCCGAGCACTTCCGCTTCGCCGTGGCTTATTGGCACACCATGAAGGGCGGCGGCGGCGACATGTTCGGCCCGGCCGCCTGGGTGCGCGAGTGGAACGCCGGCTCGCCGATGGAAGCCGCCATGCTGACCCTGGAAGCCAACTTTGAATTCTGCACCAAGCTCGGCGTGCCCTACTACTGCTGGCATGACCGCGACATCGCGCCCGAGGGCGCCACTTTCACCGAATCCTGCAAGAACCTCGACGCCGTCGTCAAGACCGCCAAGAAGATGCAGCGCGATTCCGGCATCAAGCTCCTGTGGGGCACCGCCAATCTGTTCAGCAACCCGCGCTACACCCACGGCGCCGGCACCAACCCCGATTTGCAGGTGTTCGCCTACGCCGGCGCGCAGATGAAGCATGCGCTGGAGGCCACCAAGGAATTGGGCGGCGAAAACTATGTGTTCTGGGGCGGCCGTGAAGGCTACGAAACCCTGCTCAACACCAAGTACGGCCACGAGCAGGATTCGTTCGCCGCCTTGCTGCAACTGGCCGTGGACCACAAGAAAAAAATCGGCTTCAAGGGTCAGTTCCTGATCGAGCCCAAGCCGCGCGAGCCTTCGAAGCACCAGTACGACTTCGACACCGCCACCGTGCTTGGCTTCCTGCGCGCCCACGACCTTTACGACCACTTCAAGATCAACATCGAAGCCAACCACGCCACCTTGGCCGGCCACACCTTCGCCCATGAACTCACCGTGGCCGCTGCCGAAGGCAAGCTCGGCAGCATTGATGCCAATGCCGGCGACATGCTGCTGGGTTGGGACACCGACCAGTTCAACATGAACCTGTACGACACCGCCACCGCGATGATCCCGGTGCTCCAGCAAAAGGGCGGCATCGGTTCCGGCGGTTTCAATTTCGATGCCAAGTGCCGCCGCGGTTCCAACGATGTGATGGACCTGTTTTACGCCCACATCGGCGGCATGGACGCCTTCGCCAAGGGCTTGCTGGTGGCCGACAAAATCATCAAGGACAAAGCCTTCAACAAGATCGTCGACAACCGCTACGCCACTTGGAATTCGCCGATGGGCAAAAAGATCCTCGCCGGCAAGTCGTCGCTGGCCGAGTTGGAAGCCTACACCCTCAAGCACGGCGAGCCGGCGCTCAAGAGCGGCCGCCAGGAGTTGCTGGAAATCCACATCAACGATTTGCTGACCGCCTGATGCGGCCGGTGATGGCAACAGCAACCAACCACAGCAACCAACCACCCAAAAAGCAAGGCTTCAAGCCTTGCTTTTTGGGTGGTTGGTTGTTTCAAGCGGAAACAGGCGTCATTTCGCCTGGAAGCCGTCGCCGGCTTCCACCACGCCCAGCCCGTTGGCTGCCCGGTGGGCCAGGGTGTGATACAAAGTTTCAGCCACCTCCGGCGCGCCGATGGCGGCGGCCAAGGCGTCAGGGCTGAAAGCCTGGGCCGGGTTGGCGCGCAGGTGGGCCAAGCCCTTGGCCAACGCATCCAGCACGGTGGCGGCGGCTTTTTTGCCGGCTTCGACGCCAGGCTGGTGGTAGGCGTTGATGTTGACCAACGCGGCGTAATAACCCACCGCACGCTCATGCAGGGCCATCAGGGCACCCACGCTCATGGCATCCAAACGGTCCAAGGTCAGGGTCAGACTGGCCCGCCCGCTTTCAAACAGCGCTTCGCGGGTGCCCAGGAAGAACCCGGTGAGGTAATCGCTGCTGGTCACGCCGGGATCCACTTCCAAGGGCTGCTTGCCGGAGGGGGCCGCCAGCAGGGCTTCGTCCTGAAGCACATGGATGAACACGGCGAAGAAATTCCTGGTGCCGTCGCGCAATTGCTGCACATAGGCATGCTGGTCGGTCGAGCCCTTGTTGCCGTAGACGCTGATGCCCTGGCAGACTTCGTTGCCGTCAAGATCAAGCCGCTTGCCCAGCGATTCCATGATGAGTTGCTGCAGGTAGCGGCTCATCAAAAGCAGGCGGTCCTTGTAGGGCAGCACCACCATGTCCTTTTCTCCCTTGCCGCCAGTGGCCAGATGCCAGGCCATGGCCAGGCGGGCGGCGGGATTGGTCTTGACGCTGCGGCTCTCGCGGGTGAGGCGGTCCATCTCGCCGGCACCGGCCAAAAAGGCGTGGATGTCCAGCCCTTGCAAAGCCATCGGCAGCAGGCCCACCGCCGAGCACAGCGAGGTGCGGCCGCCGACCCAGTCCCACATCGGGAAACGCGCCAGCCAACCCTCGTTGACGGCGACTTTGTCGAGGTTGGAATTTTCACCGGTGACCGCCACCGCATGCTTGGCGAAAACAAGGCCGTTGGCTGCGTACACCGCCTTGGCTTCCAGCATGCCGTTGCGGGTTTCCGGCGTGCCACCGCTCTTGGAGATCACCAGCGTCAAGGTTTGCGCCAATGTGCCGGAGGCGGCCAGTTTTTGCAACACGCGCTGGATGCCGTCGGGGTCGGTGTTGTCCAAAAAGTGCACCGCCATTTTGTCGTTGGACGCGCCCAGCGCATCGGCCATCAACTGCGGGCCAAGCGCCGAGCCGCCGATGCCCACCACCAGAATGTCGGTGAAGCGCGCCGCGGTGGCCGGTTTGACGGCTCCGGCGTGGACGCCTTGGGCAAACGAACTGATTTGCGCCAGCGATCCTTCGATGTCGGCCGCCAGTTCGGGCTTGGGCGCCAATTTGGAGTTGCGCAGCCAGTAGTGGCCGACCATGCGCTTTTCATCCGGGTTGGCGATGGCGCCCTGCTCCAAGGCATCCATCGCGTCAAAAGCCCCTTGCAGGCGGGCATCGGCCTGTTCCCAAAAACCTTCGGGGGCCGGCAGGCGCGAGGTGTCAAGGGCCAGGCCCAAAGTGGGGCAGGTGACCAATTGCGAGCGGTAGGCGGACCAGAGGGCTTGGGTGTTCATGGGGCAAATGCAGCCACAGGCTGCCGATGAAAAAGGAGGGGAGGCGGCACAGCGGCCGGCACACGGGATTATTTTTCGGAAAACGGATCTTGCGGCGGGCGGGCGACCAAGCGGTGGCGTTGTTTTTTGGCCGGGTTGTAAACCTCGACCAGCACCACGCGTTTGTCCATGTCGGGGCGCAGCCAATAGCCGACGGGGAAGGGCTCTTGGTGGCGGTTGATGCAGGCGGTCAGGTCCACCACATTGTCGGCGCCCACGGTCATGATGGGCAGCGGGTAGGCGTATTGGCGGTTGACCCACAGCACGCAGTCGCGCATCGCCTCGGTGCCGGTGTGGTTGAGGCGGATGTCGCCGTTTTCGCGGGTGACGATCACCGCCAGATCCGCGCCGTAAGACGCGTTGGCCGGGTAATCAAGCGCGGCCAATGCCGCCACCTGTGCCGCGCTGCCCGAGGCGGGCAGGGTGGAGCAACCCGCAAGGGGGGCCAAGACGGCAAAGCCGGAGCCGGAAAGAACGCAGGCGTGAAAAAGGCGCATGGGGGGAAAGCATATCCCCATTGGCCGGAGTTTTTTTTCCGGCGGCGGGTTTTGTCAGGCTGCTTGCCCGCGCGGGGTGCCGGGTGGGTCGGGGTGCCGTTTTTTGTGGCCGGCCCCGTTTGCCCAACGGCCCGCCTCGGGGTACGCTTCGCGTCCTTCCACGAGATTCATCTATGCGCCTGACCGACATCCTTCATCCCCAATGCATCAAGGTTCCACTGGCCAACGCCACCAAGCGGGAAGCCGTCGATGAACTGGCCGATCTGCTGGCCCAAACCCACGGAATCACCGCCGTATCCGAATTGAAGGCCGCCATCTGGCAGCGTGAAAACGCGCGCTCCACCGGCATCGGTCTGGGCATCGCCATCCCGCACGGCAAAGTGGCCGGCTTCGGCGCCTTGCGCATGGCCATCGGCATCGCCCCCAAACCGATTGAATACGGTTCCTTGGATCGCAAGCCGGTGGACCTCATCATCCTGCTGGTGTCGTCGGCCGACCAGACCGCCGCCCACATCCAAGCCTTGGCCAAAATCTCCCGCATGTTGACCGATGAAAATCTGCGCAACGCGCTCAAAACCGCACCCGACGCCGCCACCCTGCTGGCCATGCTCGAGAAGCATGAAGCCGCCGGTTGAAACACGCCACGCAAGCACCCGTAGCTCAATTGGATA
>CAZVNU010000172.1:4333-5425 GCA_964628335.1 uncultured Phycisphaeraceae bacterium | reverse complement strand
GATCGGCCGCCATTACGCGGCGATGTTCTCCGGCGATCAGTTCGTGGGCATGGTGGATTATCCCGGCACCACCAATGCCAAAGGCTCGTTGGGGTTTTTCTGGGATGAGGGCAAACCGCCGGCGGTGGCTGCCGGCGCTCCGGCCAAGCCGGTGGCATCGGGCGATCCGGTGCCCGCGCCAAGCGCCAAGCCCAACGACCTGCTGATTGATCCCTTGCGCCCCGCCGCCGCGCCAAATCCGGAACCCAGGACCGCGCCGACACCCAAGAACGAAGCCCGCCAAGCGCCGCCGGCAGCGGCAGTGGTCCCCGCTTTGCCCCCCGTTCCTGTGCCCGTGGCGGCGCCGGCAGCATGGGCGCCCTTGCCGGCCGAGCCGGCGGTGGGCACCAGGGTGTATTTGGCCTCCGACAAATCCTATGTCGGGGTGATCGCCGAGTACGCCCCTTTGCACGCCTTTGCCAATGGCGCCGCCAGGCCCGCCGTGCGGGTGCAGTACCTGAACGGCGCCGAGAACTGGTTCTCCGCCAAAGTCGCCCAACAGGTGTATGTGGTGCGCGAGTAAACATAGAATCCGCCGCATGTCCAAGTCACTTTACGAGTTGTTCCGCCTGCCCATCACCATGGTGGATTTCATCTGCCTGCGCAAGGTGGTGCTGCATGGCGAGCGCCTTGATCGGCAGGGCGGCTTCATTCTGGCCTCATCGCACATCTCGCACATGGAGCCGATCATCGCCTCGCTGCACACCAAGCGCCAAGTGCATTGGATGTCGCGCATCGAGTTTTACAGGCACGGTCTGGTGCGGGCCCTGCTCAACGGGGCCGACGCCTTTCCCGTCAACCGCCAGCAGCCGGCCCCCAGCAGTTTGAAAACGGCCATCGCCCACGCTTCTGCCGGCCGGGTGGTGGGCATCTGCCCCGAAGGCGGGGTGTTTACCGGTCAAGACTCGGTGCTGCGCGGCGGGCCGATCAAGCGGGGCGCGTTGTTCATTTCGCAGCGCACCGGGGCGCCCATCATTCCGGTGGCGATGGCCGGCACCAAGCAACTGAGCAAGGTGGGGCCGTGGCTGCCGGCGCGGCGCGGCAAGGTGTGGC
>CAZVNU010000172.1:0-4323 GCA_964628335.1 uncultured Phycisphaeraceae bacterium | reverse complement strand
GGCTCAATGTGGGCGAGCCGATTTCCGCGCCGCCCGACACCGGCAACCGCCGCGCCCACCGGCAAGCCGCCGCCGAGCAATTGCGCCTCGCCTACCAAGCCCTGTACCAAGAACTGCTGGCGACCACCGACTTGAGGGACGACCACGACGCATGAGTGATCTTTTTTACAGCCTGGTGCGCACGGTATGCCATCCGCCGTTCATTTTTTCCCGCAAGCCGACCTTGGTGGGCGCCGAAAAGATCAACCGCCCCGGCGCTTTTCTGATCGCCGCCAACCACACCAGCGCCTATGACATCGCGCTCTTGATGGCCCACAGCCCCAAGCGTCGCCTGGATTTCGTCAGCGCCGTGGAGATTTGCAACCATCCGGTGATCGGCCCGTTTTACCGCGCCACCAACGCCTTTCCCCTGGACCGCTCCAAGCCCGACGGCGGTGCGGTGCGCGAACTCATGCACCGGCTCGAACGCGGGCGGGTGGTGGTGCTGTTCCCCGAGGGCGGCTTTCGCCATGGCGAGCAGTCGGTGGTGCACGGCGGCAAGATCCGCCCCGGTCTTGGCCGCATCGCCATCTTGGCGCAGGTGCCGGTGATTCCGGTGGTGATTTTGAACTCGGTGGCCTACGGCAAACCCTCGGCCTGGGCCTGGCTGCGCCATACCCGTTACGGGATGATTTTTGGCGACCCGATGACGCCGCCCCAATTGCCCGCCGACGCCCCGCCCGCCGACATCAAAGCGGCGGCGGTGGCCTTTGAAGCCGAGTATTGCGCCCGCATGCAGGCGTTGTATGCCAAGATCAAGGCGGCGGCGCCGGATATTGCGGGTCCAGCGGTGCAGCCGTAAGTCTCCCCTTTTGCACCCCGACGCCCCCGTCACCCGATAATCCCCCGATGCCCCCGACTTTGCGTTCCGGTCATATTCTCATGGTTTCCGTCGCCGCCCTGATCGGGCTTGGCATTCTCATGGTGCATTCCGCCGGGATGAAGCCCGGGGTGGGCGATCCGGCGGTGGCCTGGCAGATCACCCAGGGGCAAGCCCCGCCACCGGAAAGCTTGTCGGGCATTTTGCCGGACCGCACGCAGACGGCCATGTTTTTCGACAAAACCACCCTGTTTGGCCTGCTGGCTTTGCTGGCGATGGCGGTGGCCAGCCGCATCAATGTGCGCGGGTTGATGGCCATTCGCGGGGCGAAAAACCCGCTGGTGTGGGCGACTTTTGGCGCCATGGCCCTGTGTCTGGCGGTGTATGTGCCGGGCTTCGGCATGGAGGTGCTGGGCGCGCGGCGCTGGCTGAATTTCGGCATTTGCTCGGTGCAACCCAGTGAATTGCTCAAATGGGTGATGATCCCCACCCTGGCCTGGTGGTGCGCCCGCCACAGCGGCGTGATGCACCGGATGAAAGAGGGCTTTGGCCCGGCCTTGGCGCTGGTCTTGGTGGCTTGCGGCGTGGTATTGGCGCAAAAAGATCTGGGCACCTCGGCCCTGATGGGGGTGGTTGCCTTGATGGTGCTGCATGTCGGCGGCATGCGCGGCTGGCAACTCGGGGCGATGGGGGGGCTGGGTCTGGTGGCCTTCGCCGGCGCGGTGATCATGGAGCCTTTCCGCGTCAAGCGCTTCATGGTGTTTCTCGACCCATTCAGCGATCCCTTGGGCACCGGCTTCCATCCGATCCAATCCATGTTGGCCTTCGCCCATGGCGGAGCGGTGGGGCGGGGCCTTGGCGGCAGCATCCAGAAAAACATCCTGCCCGAGCAGACTTCCGACTTCATCTTTCCGGTGTTGGCGGAAGAATTGGGTTTTGCCGGTTGCGCCTTGGTGGTGTTCCTGTTCATCATCATCCTGTGGAGCGGCGTCTCCATCGCCAACCGTTGCAAAGACCCTTTCGCCCGCTTGCTGGCCTTTGGCGCGGTGTTCACCCTGACGGCCCAGGCGTGCATGAATCTGGCGGTGGTCACCGTGATGATGCCCACCAAGGGCATTGCCTTGCCCTTCATTTCCAGCGGCGGCACCGGCTGGGTGGTGTCGGCCTTCGCCTTGGGGCTGGTGGCGGCCATTGACCATGACAATCATTTGCGCAAAGCGGCGGCGCAGGATGTCGAAGCGGATGAGAAGCCAGCCGCAGCGCCTGCCGCAACCCCCTCTTTTGGACAGCCCAGCCATGTCTGACGCCCCCACGCTTTTATTCGCCGGCGGCGGCACCGGCGGCCACATCGTGCCCAATCTGGCGGTGGTGGATCGTCTGCTTGAAATGGGCGTGGCCTTCACCCCGCATTTTTTGGTTTCCAGCCGGGCCATCGACGCCAAGGTGATGGCCGGCCGCGACATTGCCTTCACGCAGCTCAAAGCCCAGCCGATGGCCATGCAGCCGGCGAAATTTTTGACCTTTGCCAAAAACCTGGTCGGCGGCGCCCGGGCCGATGCCCTGCGCGTGATGCGTGCAACCCAAGCGAAGGCGGTGGTGGCCACCGGTGGCTTCGTGTCGGCGCCGGTGGTGCTGGCCGCCCGCCAAGCCGGCATTCCAGTGGCGCTGGTGTCGCTGGATGCGGTGCCGGGCAAGGCCAACAAACTGGCGGCGCCCTTTGTCACCCGCCACTTTTCAGCCTATCCGGTGCCTGGCGGCAAGACGGAAGAAGTCGGGCCGCTGCTGCGCCGGGGCGTGGTGTCGCGCAAAAAGCCGGAAGACGCCCGCCTGGCGCTGGGCATGGATCCGCACAAGCCGCTGCTGCTGGTGTTTGGCGGTTCGCAAGGCGGGGGGACCGTCAACCAAGCGATGGCCGAGTTGGCCCGCCGCCAGCAAACCCGCGACGCGCTCAAAGGCTGGCAGGTGTTGCACCTGACCGGCGAAGCCGATTTCGCCGCCAGCCAGGAAGCTTGGGCCGGCTGCACCAAAGCCACCGGCATGGTGGCGCGGGTCGAACCGTTCTTGAACGGGTTGTCCGATGCCTGGGCCGCATCCAGCGTGGCCCTGTGCCGGGCCGGCGCCGGCAGCGTGGGCGAGGCGTGGGCGGCGGGGGTGCCGTGCGTGTTCATGCCTTATCCCTGGCACAAAGACCAGCACCAGAAACTGAATGCCGTGCCGCTGGTTCGGGCCGGCGGGGCCATCGTGTTGACCGATTTGAAGGAAACATCGGCCAATGCCCGCCAATTGGAAGAAACCCTGGTGCCGCTGCTGACCCGCTCCGATGTGGTGGCCCGGATGCGGCGGGCTTTGTTCGCCCATCCGCCCGGCGACGGAGCCCTGGCGTTGGCCAAGTGGGCCGCAGGTTATTTGCAGGACGGCAAAGAACTTGGCGATTCTCAAAATCTCTGAAAAAGACCCTGTTCAAGCCCAAGATCATCCGCTACCATGGCCACCCTCCGGCGGATTGCTGGCCGGCGGATGGTTGGCCGTTCTTTGCCTTTGATTTTCACCTCGATTTTCACCCCCCCCAATTTTCACCCCATAGTCCACCCGCACGATGCGCACCGCCCTTATTTCCGACATTCACGGCAACCTGGAAGCTTTGCAAACAGTGTTGGCCGACATCGACAAGCGCAAGGTGGACCGCATCGTGTGCTTGGGCGACATGATCGGCTACGGCCCCAACCCGCGTGAATGCATTGATTTGGTGATGGCGCGCTGCGAATATGCCATTTTGGGCAACCACGACTTCGCCGCCCTGTATGAACCGACCAATTTCAATGTGGCGGCCGAGCAGGCCTCGTTCTGGACCCGGCGCCAATTCGAATTCGACCCCAACGAGGCCAAGCGCAAGGCCCGCATCGATTTCCTGGGCAAGCTGGCGGTGCGCCGCTGGGAAGGCGATGTGCTGTATGTGCACGCCTCGCCGCGCAAGCCGATCAACGAATACATCTTCCCCGACGATGTGCACCATGCCACCAACAAGATGAAGAGCATTTTCGACTGCATCGAAACCCGCTGCTTCGTCGGCCACACCCACATGCAGGGCATTTTCACCGACGAGCCCGACTTTTACCCGCCGGCGGAATTGGGCGGCTCGTACGCGTGGAAGTCCGGAAAAAAATGCATCGTCAACCCCGGCTCGGTCGGCCAGCCCCGCGACCGCGACCCGCGCGCCGCCTACGCCATCGCCGACGATGAAAAGGTGGAGTTCGTGCGCATTGAATACGATGTGCACACCACGGCGCGCAAGATCAAGGGCATCGCGGAATTGAACAACTTCTTGGGTTTGCGGTTGATGGATGGGCGGTGAGTCTTCAAAGAACCCAACCCCGCGCGGGAGCGCGGGGTTTTTCATGCCCTAACACCCACAGGGCTGGCGGGTGATGGAGCGCGGGTGTCCCCACCCGCAAATGCCGCCCGGG
>CAZVNU010000171.1:0-5442 GCA_964628335.1 uncultured Phycisphaeraceae bacterium | reverse complement strand
TGCGGGTGGGGGACACCCGCGCTCCAACACCTGCCAGCCCTGCTTTCGTCGTTTGATCCGGGCATGGAAGGGGGCATGGGGTCAGCCTGATGACCCCATGCCCCCCACATGCCCCCCATCCGTGGCCGCTGGCCGGAATATGCGCGGCGGGGTTTTCGACGCTGATCGCCGGCGCGTGGGCGTGGCGTGAAAAACGCCGCCGCCAATGACCCCTCACATCCGTTCCAGCACCCCGATCCCCAACAAACCCAACCCAAGGCGCAAGGTATCGGCGATGAGCAAACACATCGCCAAACGCGATTGCCGGGTGGCTTCATCTTCGGCCTTGAGCACCGGGCAGGTCTCGATGAACTTGTGCGAGAAGGCGGCCAGGTCGTAGAGGTAATTGCACAGGCGGTGCGGTTCAAGGCTCAGGGCCACGGAATCCACCACCGCCGGGAATTGCTGGAGTTTGAGGGCCAACTGCTTTTCCTCCGGCGTGGTCACACTCACGGCATAGGCGCGCACTTGCGCATCCGTCACTTCGGCCTTGCGCAAAATGGAGCGGGCGCGGGTGTAGGAATACTGGATGTAGGCGGCGGTGTTGCCCTCGAAGGACACCATGCGGTTCCAGTCGAATACATAGTCCTTGACGCGGTCGCCGGAAAGGTCGGCGTATTTGAGGCAGCCGATGCCGACGGTCTTGCCGACTTCGGCCTGTTCATCGGCGGGCAAATCTGGATTTTTCCGCGTGACCAAAGCGGTGGCGCGGCTTTCGGCTTCGGCGATCAAATCGATCAGTTTCACGGTGCCGCCGTCGCGGGTCTTGAAAGGGCGTTTGTCGGGGCCCATCACCATGCCGAAAGGCACATGGTCCAGGCGGGCCTGCCCCACCCAACCGGCCTGCTTCAGGGTTTCAAACACCATGGCGAAATGCTGCGATTGGCGGGCGTCGGTCACATACACCACGCGGTCGGCCTTGAGCACCTGGATGCGGTGGCGGGCAGCGGCCAGGTCGGTGGTGGCGTAGAGGTAGCCGCCATCGCCCTTTTGCACGATCATCGGCAACGGCTCGCCGTCTTCGCGCTTGAAGCCGGCGGGATAGACCACTTGCGCACCCTCGCTCTCGTGCAGCAGCCCCTGTTGCTTGAGGTCGGCCACCACGCCGGGCAGTTGCGCGTTGTAGGCGCTCTCGCCGCGGATGTCGGCGGGCGCGAGCCTGACTTGCAACCGCCCGTAAATTTCTTCAAAGTGCTTGGCGCTCATGGCGAACAATTCCTGCCACAGGGCCACCGCCCCCACTTCACCGGCTTGCAAATCCACCACCCGCTTGCGCGCCCGCTCGGCGAAGGCTGGCTCGGCGTCGTCGCGCTTTTTGGCGTCTTGATACAAAGTGGTGATGTCCAAGTTGCGCCATGCGGCGCCGCTGGCTTTCAAATCATCCAGGTGGGTGATCAGCATGCCGAATTGCGTCCCCCAGTCGCCCACATGGTTCTGGCGGATCACGGTGTTGCCTTGGAATTCCAACACGCGGGCCAGTGCATCACCAATCACGGTGGAGCGCAAGTGGCCCACATGCATTTCCTTGGCCACATTGGGCGAGGAATAATCCACCACCACCACGGGGGCTCGGGTCGGCAGCGCAGAGCCCAAACGCGCGTCGTGCAGCAAGGCGGCGGTGGCTTTGGCCAAAGCCGCCGGCACCAGCGTGATGTTGATGAAGCCGGGGCCGGCGATGTCGGTTTTTTCAATCAGGCCGGCACCCTCCAATTTCGCCACGATGGCGGCCGCGGCCTCGCGCGGATTCTTGCCCACGCGCTTGGAGAGGCTCATCGCCAGGTTGGCTTGGTAGTCGCCGTTCTTGGGATTGGCGGTGGGCGTGAGCAGCGGGTCGGTGTCGGCGAAATCCGCGCCGAAGGCGGCGCTGACGGCGGCGATGAGACGGGCTTCAAGTTGGGCGCGGAGGGAAGTTGGCATGGGGCGGGGATTGTATGGCAAGCAAAAGGCCGGCCCATGCGCATCGCACGCATGGGCCGGCCTTTGGATTTCACGCACAATCACGCCAAATCGTCGGCCCGGCTGGCCATCTGCGCCTTCAAGCGGCCCAGGATCGAGGCGTGCATCTGGCTGACGCGGCTTTCGGAAAGATCGAGCACCTTGCCGATTTCCTTCATGGTCATCTGCTCCCAGTAATACAGCGACACGATCAGTTTTTCAGAGCGGGTCAGGCTGCGCAGCAGGGCGGTCTTCAAATCGCGGCGCGAGGCCTCGGCCAACGGGCCGTCGCAGGACGCATCCACCAGCACATCGGCATCGCAGGTTTCGCGGCTGGAATCGCCGTCGGACCATTTGCGGTCCAGCGAGCCCACGGCGGCCACCGCCGAATCGCGGCGCACGCGGATGAATTCTTCGCCGT
The DNA here is from genome assembly GCA_964628335.1 of uncultured Phycisphaeraceae bacterium. Taxonomy (GTDB): domain Bacteria; phylum Planctomycetota; class Phycisphaerae; order Phycisphaerales; family Phycisphaeraceae; genus CANIYR01. The sequence continues at coordinate 3,047 of CAZVNU010000171.1, read as the reverse complement.
CATGGATGCCCATGTTTTCGGCCAGTTCCATTTCGGTGGGCTTGCGGCCGTGCACCATTTCAAAGCGGCGCACGGCCATGTCCACCTTGGCGGTGCGCGAACGCACCAGGCGCGGCGCCCAATCCAAGGCGCGCAGCGAGTCGAGGATTTCACCGTGGATGCGCTGCGAGGCGAAGGTTTCAAACTTGAAGCCGCGCGCCAGGTCAAAAGAACGGATGGCTTTTTCCAAACCGAACACGCCGGCGCTGACGAGATCATCCACATCCACACCGTCCGGCAGGCGCGCGCGCAAGCGCTCGGCCTGGAAGCGCACCACCGGCAGATAAAACTCCATCAGCGCGTTGCGGGTGGCATCGCAGGTTTGGCGGTTGTAGGCGGCCCACAAGGCATTGGCATCGGCGGCCGGGGTGGCGCTGGATCTGACCGAGGCGGCCGGGGGACCGTACTTGAGCACTTTGGTTGGATTGGCGGCCGATTTGGCAACTGGCTTGGCAACTGGCTTGGCAGCCGATTGGGCCGCCGATCTAATCGGCGACTTGGCCCGCACCACCGCCGGGGCCCGCTTGGGGGCCGCAGCCAGGGCTGGCTTGCGATCAATACGGGATGTGCCTTCCTTGGCCATGGGTGTTCAATAAAAGAAGTGGCGGCGTCCTTGCCGACCAACTGGCCGGGAGTTTAATTTGAATCACCCTAACAATGCAAACTTCTTTTTGAATTTTATTTCTCACGCTGTTTTCCACCGCGTTTTCACCACAAATTGAGGGTTTGCATCAAATTTCAAAATGAACACCGCTCATTTACCAAGTGAACATCGTTCCGAATTGAGTGCTGGCCTTAATTCAAAAACAGCCACATCCAATAATCTACACCCAGAATGAACATCATTCGCACACCCTTTCCACACCTCCTCAAGGCGTTATCTTTGCGCCAATACGCCGGTTAACGAATATCACAATAAGTTCACCGCCTGAATAAAGCACTCACCCCGCACTTCATAATTGGGGAATTGATCCCAAGAAGCAAAGCCCGGTGACAACACCACCACCTCGCCAGCCTGGGCGCTGGCGGCGGCTTGGCGCACCGCATTGTCTACGGTGACGGCGCGCACCACGGGGCACTTGGCCTTGGCCTCAAGCAACTGCGCCACCTGTTCGCCCATCGCACCCACGGTGTAGACCGCACGGGCTTTGCCAGCCAAATGCGCGGCCAGGGCGGTCAAATCGGAACCTTTGTCCTTGCCCCCCACCACCACATGCACACTGCCGGCGGGGAAAGCATCCACCGCCAGGCAGGTCGCCTCGGGGGTGGTGCTTTTGGAATCGTTGTACCAAGCCACGCCGCGTTTTTCGGCGATGAATTGCAAGCGGTGCGGCAGGCCGCCAAAGCCGCCGCAGACGGCGAAAAAAGCGCAGGGATCAAAGCCCGCCGCCGCGCCCACCGCCACGGCAACCTGCGCATTCTGGCGGTTGTGCGAACCGGGCAGGCGGAAGGGCGCGGCGGCGGGCAGAGCGGCGGCCAATGCAGCCCATGCGTCGGCGTCATATGCCGGGCGCTCGATTTTGACACCGACGGGCACCAACGACAGCCACGCCTCAAGGCCCGGCCCCAGAAACAGCGTGTCGCCGGGCTGCTGATGCTTGAAGATGGCCTGCTTGGCTGCTGCATATTCCGCCAAGGTCGGGTGCCAATCCAAATGATTGGGCGCCAGGTTGGTGACCACCGCGATGCCGGGGGCAAAGCGGTCTTCGCGCAAACCTTCAAGCATGAAGCTGGAAAGTTCCAGCACCACCCAATCCTGCGGCGCGATGTCCGCCACCTGCGCCAGCAGCGAACCGCCGATGTTGCCGCCCACCCACACCCGTGAAGAGGTGCCGGCGCAGAGTTTTTCCAAGGCATGACCCAACAGCGCGGTGGTGGTGCTTTTGCCGGCGCTGCCGGTGAGGGCGATGATACGCCGGCGGTTGGGCAAACGAGCAGCCAGCAGGCGAATCTCGCTGGTGACCGGCACGCCGGCCCGGCGCGCAGCGGCCAAAAAGGGACTGTTGGGCTTGACTGCCGGGCTGGCCACCACCAGGTCGGCGCTTTCAAAATCAGTTTCGCGATGCTCGCCCAGGCGCAATTGCACTTGGCCAGCCGCCACCAGGTCGACTATCCGCGCCGTGCTGGCGGCCAAATTTTCCGGCGTCTCCTGGTCGGTCACCAACACCGTGGCGCCCTGCCCGGCCAAAAAACGCGTCACACCGATGCCGCCGCCGAAACGGCCAAGGCCCATGACGGTGACGCGCTTGCCGGAAAGTCGCAGGTGGATGTCGGCGAGAGTGTGCATGACGCCTTTATCGGCGGACCGCGCCCACCTGCCGCACGAAAAGCCCCGCAGGCATGCCTGCGGGGCCTTGGAATGAAGCCAGGGAATCAATGCCGGACGGCCGGCGTGGTCTTGAGCGGGATTTTCTCCGGCAGGTCGTAGCAGCGGTCGGGGATTTCTTTTTTGGTGAGGACATCCATCAACCCAAAACCGGTCACCGTGAACAATTCATCCGCGAAGTAATACACAAAAACCTTGTCATCGGAACCCAGGGTGGGGCGAATGTCCGCCAGGGCATGGCCATTGACGCGGACGGCGCCATTGAGGTCGACATGGATGGCGGTGGTGCCGGAAGCGTGCGCCACGATGAAGCCTGCGGCCGAAATGGGATCGCTTTGCGTGCGCAGCACCAAATCATGCTGGCCGCGCTCGCTGGAATCAAGCACCCTGCCCCAGATTGCCTGGCATTGGGCTTGGGTAAGTTCCAAACGCACCACCCGGTGGTGGGCCGGCGACTGCAACCGGCGGATGATCAATTTGGTCTGGCTGATTGGGCCGCGCTCCCGGTTGAACACGCCGGAAATCAATTTGATCTCCTTGTCCATCTCTTGCACTTTGGCTGCCGGATCAGGGCTCACCCAGCTGAGCACGGAAGGCAAAGTGTCGGTGAACGCCATGGTGGCGGCGGGTAACACGATGGGGCCAAGGCCGCACCGCCGTCGGCGGCCACCAACGCCGGCCC
>CAZVNU010000170.1:0-5465 GCA_964628335.1 uncultured Phycisphaeraceae bacterium | reverse complement strand
TTTTCTGTCATCGGCCATTTGCGCTTGGAGGTTGAGGATTACCCGCCAGCCCTGGTCCCTTCCCTTATCATGCCATGGTTTCCCCTTCGTCTTCAAAGCATCGCCATTTCCCTTTTTCGTGCCTGATTCATGAGCAAAGCCCCCACCGGTCGCAACCACACCACCTGCTCCTTCTGCGGCAAGTCCTCCAAAGAGGCCGGGCTGATGGTGGAAGGCCCCGACGACATCTACATCTGCGCCGGCTGCACCGACCTTTGCATCAACATCTTCAAGCAGGGCGAGGAAAAAGAAGCCAAGGACGCCAAGCCCAAAAAGCCGGTGCTGCCCGAGGTGATTCCCTCGCCCCGCGAGCTCAAGGAGTTCCTGGACAAGTATGTGATCGGCCAGGACTGGGCCAAGCGCGCCCTGTCGGTGGCGGTGCACAACCACTACAAGCGGCTCAAGAACAAGAGCGACAAACTGATCGATGTCGAGATTGAAAAATCCAATGTGCTGCTCATCGGCCCCACCGGTTCGGGCAAGACTTTGCTCGCCCGCACCCTGGCCCGCCAGCTGGGCGTGCCCTTTGCCATCGGCGACGCCACCACCATCACCCAGGCCGGCTATGTGGGTGAAGATGTCGAGAACCTGCTGCTCAAACTGCTGCAGGCCGCCGACGGCGATGTGAACCGGGCCCAGCACGGCATCATCTACATCGACGAAATCGACAAAACCCGCAAGACCGGCGGCAATGTCTCGCTGACCCGCGATGTGTCGGGCGAGGGCGTGCAGCAAACCCTGCTCAAAATGGTGGAAGGCACCATCTCCAACGTGCCCCCCGAAGGCGGCCGCAAGCACCCCGACCAGCAGTGCGTGCAGGTGGACACCACCCACATCCTGTTCATCTGCTCGGGCGCCTTCGTGGGCCTGGATGAAATCATCCACCGCCGTCTTGGCAAAACCGCCATCGGCTTCGGCTCCGAAGAAGCCCCCGACAAGGCCAAGCCCACCGAAGAAAAGAACATCCAGCGCCTGGTCAACCAGGAGGATTTGGTGCACTACGGCATGATTCCCGAATTGGTCGGCCGCCTGCCCATCGTCACCCCCTTGGACAACCCCACCGCCGACATTCTGGTGTCGATTCTGACCGAACCCAAAAACGCCATCGTGCGCCAGTACCAGGCCTTTTTTGAGATGGAAGGCGCCACCCTGTCCTTCACCGAAGAAGCCCTGCTGGAAATCGCCAACCGCGCCCTGGCCCGCAAGACCGGCGCCCGCGCTTTGCGCTCGGTGATGGAAGACCTCATGCTCGACCTGCTCTACGACCTGCCCGATGCGGAAAAATCCCATCCCCACAGCCATTACCAAATCACTTTGGAAGCCGTGAAAGACAAGGTGAAACTGGCTGATCTGCGCAGCGAAAACCCGGCCGCGGAAGCCATTGCCGGCGCCACCCCGGCCACCCAAAAAGCCCTGCGCGCCGCCGGTTGAAAAAAGAGTTCCGGCGCACCGGTCCATTGAGGGGACACATCCCCCAAACAATCCCTTGACGGTTTGGGTTGGTCACTTCACCCCTTGCATCCCCCTTTTTGCGAGCCCCCATGCCTTACTTCCGCCCGGTTTCCGCCATTGCCCTGCTGGCCGCCCTGCCGCTGACCGCCTGCATCCTGGCCAAGGATGTGGCGCGCGTCGAGGTCGCCCAATCGCCGGAAGCCGCCGATGTGGGCTTGCTGGCCGCCAAGGGCGACTTCCCCGCCGTGCGCCAGAAACTGGCCGCCGTGGGCAATCCCGCCTTTCTGGCCGAACTCAAGGAATGGGATGCCATCCAAGCCCGCCGCGACCAGGCCCGCCGCGCCGCCTTTGCCGCCAAGTGCGCCGAATTGGACCAAAGCCTGGCCGCCAAGGAACAGGTCAACGCCTTGGTCGATTTGATCGAAGCCAAATTGCTGGCCGACGATGCCGGCGCCTTCCTGGCTGAAAAGCGCTCCACCGACCTGATCAAGCAGATCGAGGGCATGGCCACCCAAGCCGAGACCGCCCATGACTGGGTGGAGGCCGGCACCCTGTACCGCCTGCTCAACACCCTGTTCGACCAGACCCGCCCCTATCTGTCGCATGTCAAACGCGTGGCCCAGCATGAGCAGGCCCTGGCCCTGTACAACCCCAAGAAATTGATCGCGCTTTACAAAGAGCAGGCCAAGCGCGCCAAACTGGCGGAGAAAAACAGCAAAAACAACCGCAAAAAGAAAACGCCCATCCTCGATGAGAACGGGGATGAACCCGAAATCGAAACCACGCCCTGGCAGGAACGCCTGGCCAACATCACCCCGCGCATGCTGCACGAGGGGTTGTATCTGGCGGCCAAGCGCCACATCGACCGCCCCAACTACGCCCTGCTGGTCGCCGGCGCGATGGACGGCCTCGACACCACCCTGGCCACCGACGGCCTGGCTGAAACCCTGCCGGCCCTGGCCGACGCCAAACAGCTGGCGGCCTTCCGCGCCGGCCTGGCCGCCTTGCGCGCCGAGTGCGCGGCCAAGGAAAAAGCCCTCAACCTGAGTTCCGCCGTGGCCGCCTTGCGCCATGTCTCCGAGCTCAACGAACGCACCCTGAAACTGCCCGACAATGTGATCCTTTACGAGCTTGGCATGGGCCTGACCTCGCGCCTGGACGATTTCTCCACCCTGATCTGGCCCGACCAGATGAAGGAATTCGAGCGCATGATCAGCGGCGAATTCTTCGGCATCGGCGTGCAGCTCTCGCGTGATGCCAGCGAACTGACCGTGATCACCCCGATGGCCGACACCCCGGCCATGCGCGCCGGCATCCGGGCCGGCGATGTGATCACCCATGTCAATGACAAGCCCACCTCGACCTGGACGGTGGACAAAGCCATCCGTGAAATCACCGGCGAAGAAGGCACGGCAGTCAACCTGCGCCTGCGCCGCGCCGGCGCCGAGGCCCCCATCAATGTCGAACTCAAGCGCGCCAGGATCGAAGTGGATTCCATCCGGGGATGGACCAAAAAAGGTGACGCGGCGGCGGGCAAATGGGATTATTGGCTCGACAAGAACCAGGGCGTGGCCTATGTCCGCATGAGCCAGTTCATCGGCCAAACCGCCAAGAACATGGATGATGCCATCGCGCAAACCCAGGCCGAGGCGCCGATCCGCGCCTTGGTGCTCGACCTGCGCTACAACCCGGGCGGCCTGCTGCATGCCGCCGCCGACATTGCCGACCGCTTCATCGACCAGGGGCGCATCGTCTCCACCGTGGATTCCGCCGGCAACGCCAACCAGGTGTTCTCGGCCCGCGCCGGCAACGAGTACGGCAACTTCCCGGTGGTGGTGCTGGTGAACGAGGGGTCCGCCTCCGCCTCCGAGATCCTCTCCGGCGCGCTGCAGGACCACCGCCGCGTGTTCGTCATGGGCACCAATTCCTTCGGCAAGGGCTCGGTGCAGAACATCATGCCCATCGCCCGCCAGGAGGCCCTGCTCAAACTCACCATCGAGCACTACGCCCTGCCCTTTGGCCGCATCATCCACCGCGAACCGACTTCCAAGATCTGGGGCGTCCAGCCCGATTTGAAAGTGTCCATGACCCACGACGAAATGCGCGCCATGGCTGATGCCCGCGAAGAAGCCGATTACGGCCAGGACATCACTCCCGACAACGGCCGGGGCCCCTACACCACCGCCGAGATACTCAAGGAAGGTCTCGACCCCCAGGTGCTGGCGGCCAAGCTTTACCTTGAAACGGTGCTGGAAGCCCGCAAATTGGCGCCAGTCAAGGCAGCGGCGAGATAAGGCGCAAACAAGGCGCACATCCTGCTTTCAGGCTAGAATTTCCACCCTTTCCCCATCCCTTACTTTCACAAGGCACTTTTCCTATGGCCAAGGCAACCGAACTTCGTCCCGGCATGGCAGTCATCCGCGAGGGCAAACTTTTCGTCATCACCAAATTCACCCATGTGACCCCCGGCAACCTGCGCGCCAAAGTGACCCTCAAGTTGAAGGGTGTCAAGAGCGGCCTGACCACCGAAGAACGCCTGCGCGCCGACGAAGATGTTGAAAAGGTCGAACTTGACCGCCGCGACATCGAGTACCTGTTCAAGGACGGCGGCAAATATGTGTTCATGGACACCACCACCTACGAGCAGTTCGAACTTGAGGAAGACATCGTCGGCGAAGTGATGCCCTTCCTCAAGACCAACACCGTGATCAACGGCCTGTTGCTCGACGACAAAGTGGTCACCGTGGAACCACCCAAGGTGGTCGAATTGGTGATCACCGAAGCCGACCCCAGCGTCAAAACCGCCACCGCCACCAATGTGCTCAAGGACGCCGTCTGCGAAACCGGCCTGAAAGTCCGCGTGCCGCAGCACATCAACATCGGCGACACCATCCGCGTGGGCACCACCGAAGGCGACTATCTCTCGCGGGCCTGAGCGGAATGCACAGGGGAATGCGCAGAATGCGCAGGAGGATGCCGCTGGCAAGCCCTCGAAGACCTTGCGGGGGGAAAGCGCACGGCTCCCCTTTACGGGAATATCCCGCGCACCGCATACACATCCGCCAACCGCGCCAAGGCGGCGCAATAGGCGGCTTGCTGCCAATTGCATTTGTATTTGACGGCATTTTTCTTCACATGTTGGGCGGCGCGGCGCATGTGATGGCGCAATTCCATGTCCACCCGCTCCAGGCTCCAGCTCTCGGCCTGCCGGTTTTGCTTCCACTCGAAATACGACACCGTCACGCCGCCACAATTGCACAAAATGGCCGGCAGCACGGCGATGCCGCGCGAGGCCAGCACACGATCACCTTCGGGGGTGGTGGGCGCATTGGCGGCTTCGGCCACCACTTTGGCCTTGATGTGCCGGGCATGCTTGCCGTCGATCATCTGTTCCAAGGCGGCGGGAATGAACACATCCACCGGATAGGCGTAAAAATCCTCGGTCGCAATCGCTTCGGCGCCGGCAAAACCGGCCACCCCGCCCTTGATCATCACATGCGCGGTCAGGGCTTGGGCATCGATGCCCTTGGGGTTGGCGATGGCGCCGGTGTGGTCCAGCACCGCCTTCAGCCTGGAGCCGCGATGGGCCAGCAGACGCGCGGCCCACGAACCCACATTGCCGTAGCCGATCAGGCTGAAGGAAATGTTGGAAACATCCAGGCCGAATTCCGGCAGCAATTCCTCCAGCACATACAGCAGGCCTTGGCCGGTGGCTTTTTCGCGGCCTTCCGAGCCGCCGAAACTCAGCGGCTTGCCGGTCACCACCGACAGGCCGTTCATCCGCGGCGTGCTGCTGGAGATGTTGATGTAGGTGTCGGCCATCCAGGCCATGGTCTGGGCATTGGTGCCAAGGTCGGGCGCGGGGATGTCGTACTCGGGGCCGATGTTGGCGCCAAGCGCGGTGGTGAAGCGGCGGGTGAGGGTTTGCAACTCGTTGCGCGACAGGCGGTGCGGATCAACCTGCACCCCGCTTT
>CAZVNU010000169.1:0-5475 GCA_964628335.1 uncultured Phycisphaeraceae bacterium | reverse complement strand
CGCAGTGTCGGCGAGAATTCTTTTTTGGCTAGACGGCGTTGATTGGACGCTTACGTTGGAGCGCGGGTGGGGACACCCGCGCTCCATCACCCGCCAGCCCTGACAAAGCGGGGAGTTTGGTGTTATCGTGCGGTTCATGAACCGGGTATTTTGATTGTTCCGGAGTTCCCCATGCCGCCATCTGCCGCCTCATCGCCATCCGTTGTCTCCGTTCCGCGCCGTGCGCTTGACGGAAAATTTCAGCATGTCTACCGCCGCGCGGCGGAGGAGTCGCTGATTCATCTCGAGACGCGCGGCGTGCGCGCGATGCAGGCGTTGCGCGAGGCGATGGCCCGGACGCGCGCCGAAGGCGAGGGCGAGGCCCAAATGCTGGTGGGTTCTTATGTGCTGGACCGCCGCACCTCCATCGAGGAACTCAATCGGCACCTGGCCCAGGCCCGCGCCACCCGCGAGCACCTTGAGTTTTCATTGCGCCGTCGCTTGGATGAAATCTGCGTCACCATGGCGGAGACGGCGGAAGAATGGAACGCTTTTCTTGAAAGCAGCGTGGCCGTGGCGGCCATCGGCCAGCACCAGGCGGTCGCGTTGGATGCGCTCGGCAAGCAGGTCTGGCACACGGGGCAGGCATTGGAAGGCCTGTGCCGCAGTGATCCGGCCTGGGGGATTCGCGCGCAGGTGATGCGTGATGAAACGATACGTTTATGTGAGCACTTGCGCCGGGTGTTGGGGTATTTCTCCGCCACCCCGGAAGAATTGGCCAGGGTGGGCGCCGTCATGCGCTCGGCGTTGGAGATGATGGGCGACACGGCCTTTTTGTCGGAAGTGCGCGGGCGGCTGTACATCAAGGAAGGGGACATCAAACGGGTGCGCCGTTACGCTCCGGTTTTGGAAGTGCCGGGGGTGGTGTGCCGCTTCAAAGGGCTGTGGTGGAAAGTGTGGGCCTGGGTGGGCGAGCCGCGCCGGTTGCCTTGGCTGTCGGAGGATTTCGTGGCCGTGGCCCGGCATGCGGCTGCCCGGCTTGACCCTGACGCGCTGGCACGCGGGGAACTGGCCTTGTCGGCTGAGTTTGTGGACTCGGTGGCCGGGTTGGTGGAGCCGCTTGCCATTCGCAACGCGCGCACCGAACTCAAGCGCGCGCAGTTGGCGCTGGAAGCCGCGCAGGCGGAGTCGCCCGGAATTGCCTTGAAAATCACGGTGTGACCATGGCTTGTTTTCTTCTTGCTTTTGGCTTGGGGCTGGGCGCCTGCGGCGTCTGGCTATGGCCGTGGGGGGCGCTGTTGTTTTGGCCGGCGTGGAGCGCCCTCCTGCTCGGGGCCCTTTATGTGTTCAACCATCCTCGGGGCTTGGGCAAGCGCTCGCGCGGGACCATGACGATTTTTTCATGGCTGCTGTTCGGGCCATTTTTGATTTTTCGCCAGGTCGTGGCTTGTGTTCAAAACGCTTGGTTTCACGAGCCGGCATGCCAGGAAGTGGCTCCTGGTTTCTGGATCGCCCGCCGCTTGCAAGCACCGGAAATTCCCCCGGAGCTGCCGCTTGCCATGCGCCGGGTGGTGGATTTGACCGCGGAATTTCCGGAGCCGCGCACGCTGCGGACCCAGCAGGCTTGGCGTTGGATACCGATTCTGGACGCGGGCGTCCCCAACCCATCATCAAGGGCGAAGCTCAAGGCGTTGGCCCAAGAAATCGCCACCGCCCCGGGCCCGGTGCTGATTCATTGCGCGCAAGGCCATGGGCGTAGCGCCATGGTGGCGGCGTGGCTGATGCTGCGCCTCAAACGGGCCGATTCAGTGGCGGCAGCCCTGGCGCAAATCCAAAGCGTGCGCCCCGGCGCCAAAGTGAAGCGGTGTCAGAGGCGGTGGCTGGAGGGCCAGTTTCCAACGAAGTGAAGTTCATGCGCTGCGCGCCCGCCACCGTCTTGCGAACGCTTCATACTGCTCCTGCGTGTCAATCCCGGCCGGTGCCGCTTGCGCCGTGATCACCGCGATGGGATGGCCGTTTTCAAGCACGCGCAATTGCTCCAGTTTTTCCGCCTGTTCCAGCGGGGTGGGGGCCATGGCCGCGTACAAGGGCAGGAAGTGGCGGCGGTAGGCGTACAGCCCCATGTGTTTTTGGCAGGCGCCCGGCGCGGCGGCGTCGCGGTTCCACGGAATCGGCGCGCGAGAAAAATACAGGGCGCGCTTGTGTTGCGAGACGACGACTTTGACGATGTTGGGGTCCAACGGGGAGTCGCCGGCGGGGAAGGGGGTGGCGACCGTACCCATCGGCACTGCCGGATGGGCCAGCATCTCGGCGACTAGGCGCTCCACCACCTCCGGCTCGATTTCCGGTTCATCACCCTGCACATTGACCACCACGGTGTCGGGAGCCAGGTTGAGCAGATCAGCGGCCTCTGCCAAACGGCTGGTGCCATTGGGGTGGTCCACCGAGGTCAGGATGGCTTCGCCGCCATGGGCGTGGACGGCGGCGCAAATGGATTCATCGTCGGCGCACACCACCACGCGGACCAAGCCCCGGCAGCGCTTGACCTGTTCGAGCACATGCACGATCACCGGCTTGCCGGTTTGCGCCAACAGCATCTTGCCGGGCAGGCGCGAGGAGGCAAGGCGGGCGGGAATCAGGGCGACGGCGGGGGCGGGCGGCATGGGGTGATGATGGAAGGATGAAAAACCATGGCCCGCGCCAAAGGTGCGGGCCATCGGGCGGGGCGGGTTGGATCAACTGCCCGTCTTGATTTTTTTGGTCAGCAAGCGCAGGGTGTCCATTTTGTCACGGATGTCCTTGTAGCCGATGTCGATTTGCAGCAGGCTGGAGGCGATGCGCTGGGCCTTTTCCGCCTTTTCCAAATCGTTGTCCGTCTTGGCGGAGCGGGCCAGGGCCAGCATCAGTTCATAACGGATGTCCTTGCCCAGGCGGTCATCCTCGAATTGGTGTTCTTCCATCGCCGCCTCGAAGGACTCGATGGATTCATCCGACCACCCCTTGTGCCCATAGCATTGGCCCAGGAAGAAGCTGGCTTCAGCCCGGCTTTTGGGGTCGTTTTTCGCCCCCTGGAAAGAGGCGATGGCTTCATCGAACATTTGCCCTTTGTACTGGCGCTTGCCCAGTTCGAAGCGAACCTTCATGTCGGTGGGGTATTGGTTGGCCCGCTCGGTGAAATGGTCGAGCTCAAAGCGCAACTGCTTGCTGCGGACTTTGGTGTAGGCGGCCTTGGTTTCGGGAGAGTGGTCCGCCTCCATCTTTTTGCGCAGGTCGTTCACCACGCGGTTGTACTGCTGCATTTGGACATCAGCGGCCCGGCTCTTCCAGCCGTATTCCCGGGTGAGTTCGTGGGCCTTCATCAGCAGGGCGACGGCTTCCTTCTCGGTGTTGACATCCTCTTTTTTGAGGAGGGTTTCCACCAAGCGCTTGATGGTGTCGGTGTTGTCGCGGTCGGCCATCCACTCATTGCGGCGCCTGGTGATCAAGTCGTCAATGCCCACGCCGGCGGAGGTGATGTCGGCCTGGATGAGTTGTTGGCCGGCGGCATCCTTGAGGTTTTCGCGGAAGCCGCCCTTTTTGGTGTTGGTGTGCCGGCGGTTGTAGATTTCAGCCTCGAGATTCTTGAGCATGGACACCATGTCGCTGCTATCCGGGTCCAGCTGCAGGGCGCGGCGGCAGGCTTCAATCGACTTGTCGCAGGCGGCGTCATCGTGGTCGAACAGCTTGCGGAAGACGGTCACCAATTCCATGTACAGACGCTTGTCCGGTTTGGCGGCGGCGGCCAGCGCCTCGAGGCACAGTTGTGCCTGCCAGAAAATGACTTCGTTGAGGCCAAGGGTGTCGGTGGCCAGTGTGATGTCGGAATCCGTCAGGTCGCTGGAAATCGGCGCCGGCGGCAATGCGTCAGCCTTGGCCTGGGCGGTCAGCCCGGCTTGGATGGCGCCAAGCAGAAGTTTGGGGTTGGTCGGATCAAGGGCCCATTCTTTTTCAGCCGTCAGCATTTTGTCGGCCCATGAATCCCCGACCTTGGAAACACCAAGCAATCCGGAGGCCTTGCCGCCGGCGGCTTTGCGTTTCAGGGCCGTCTCGCGCAGTTCCTGATGGCGCTTGAGGTTGTCGGGGTCGAACCGCAGGCCACTGATGTAGCAGTCGATGGCGTGGTCGTAGTTCCGGGCCTGGGCCATGGTTTCGCCGTATTCGAAAAAACGGCGGGCCTTGCGCGGGTCGTGAACGAAGATGCCATTGCCAAAGCCGGTGTCGCCGGGTGACGATGTACCGGAGTCTTTGCTCGCATCTTTTTTGGATTTGAGAAAATCGAAGGCCAAGGTCGGGTCCAGAAAAGGGGAGGAAGCGGAGCGCGGGGGGCGCCGGGGGAAGAGTATAGAAGGGAATTTTTCAAAGGCAATAGAATGTCGGTTTCTTTCCCAAAAATCCCCGCCCTTCCATGGAGCCTATTTTATGTCCATTCCCCTGATTTCCGTCCATGGTGCCGCTGGCCGCATGGGCCGGCGCATGGTTGCCCTTGCCCCCGAATCCGGCCTGCACGTCGCGGCGGCCTTTGATTGGGCCCAAAGCCCGCATTTGGGGCAGGATGCGGGAGAATTGGCCGGGGTGGCCACATTGGGCGTGCCGGTGGGCGCTTTGGCTTCCGGCTTGGAGGCGTTGGGCAAAACCCAGGTGCTGATTGAGGTCTCCTCCCCCGAGGGCACCCGCCAGGCCATTGCCGCCTGCCGCCGGGCCAATGTGGCGATGGTGATCGGCACCACCGGCTTGGTGGCGGCCGATCAGCAGCTGCTGGATGAGGCAGCCAAGGAAATTCCCGTTTTGCAGGCCACCAGTTTCAGCTTGGTGGTCAATGTGATGTGGCAACTGGCCGCACAGGCCGCCCGCATGCTGGGGCCGGCCTACGACATTGAAGTGGTCGAAACCCACCACCGTTTCAAGAAAGACGCGCCCTCCGGCACCGCCATGACCCTGGTGCAGAAACTGTGCGAAGCCACCGGCCGCGATGTGGACAAGGATGTGGTCTATACCCGCGCCGGCCACGAGGCCACCCGCAAGCCCAATGAAATCACCGTGCAGACCCTGCGCTTGGGAGATGCCACCGGCGAGCACACGGCTTATTTCGCGGCCCTTGGGGAGCGTATGGAAATCAAGCATGTGTCCACCAACCGCGATTCCTATGTGTTGGGGGCGCTGCGGGCGGCCAAGTGGTTGGCCGGGCAAAAGCCGGGGCGCTACAGCATGGCCGATGTGCTGGGCATTTGAGGTCGGCGCGGCAGATCAGGGTTGGCGGGTGATGGAGCGCGGGTGTCCCCACCCGCAAATCCGGCTGGCGGGTCAAGGAACCCCGCCACGACCTTCGGCGCGTCATGCCGCGCCTCTTCAAAGCGGCGTCGTGCCGCCGCACGCCACACCATGAAACGCCTCCTCCGCGCCAAGGTTGGCGCCAAAAAGTAGACGCGGCGGCCCGCCGCGTCCGCTCCAACCCCAATC
>CAZVNU010000168.1:0-5484 GCA_964628335.1 uncultured Phycisphaeraceae bacterium | reverse complement strand
AATGGGCGCATTTCGAACGCTACATCGAAGGAAATCCCGCCAAGTTGCGCCCGGGGGCCTTCGCCTTGGGCGGCGAGTTCGCCCCAAAAAAGTAGACGCGGCGGCCCGCCGCGTTCGTGTTTCCTGAAACAGCCCTTGAAAACGACGCGCGCCCAACCTCCCATGCACGCCGCCTTCGAATTCTTCCCTTCCCACGCGGCGGGCCGCCGCGTCTACTTTTTTCCCCCATGCTCCTCGCCCTCCTCGCCGACACCCACGGCGCCGACCTCGCCGCCCTTATCCTCCGCACCGCGAAGCGCAAGCCGGATCTCTTGATCCACGCCGGCGACATCGTCGGCCACTACGGCACGCGCTACGGGTTCCCCGGCGATTCCGACGACCGCGCGGCGCAAGCCAAGCGCTTTCTGGTGTCGTGGAACCTGATCGCCGAGCGCCTCCCCTGCCCCATCGTCCTCATCCCCGGCAACCACGATTTCTTCCTCGCTTGGCCGCAGCAGCCCAGCCAACAATTCTGGTCGTGGGATTTCCACACGGCGCAGCGGCCAAGCGAGGTGCCGCCCGGCTTCGTACCGAACCTCATCCAAGACAACCTCCACCCCAACTTGCGCATCCTCAACGCCTCCGGTTTGCGCTTGGGCGGACTCAACCTGTGGGGAAGCCCGTGGACGCCGTTTTTCAACGGCTGGGCCTATAACTTTCCCCCGCCGCTCCTGGGCGGATTGGAAGACGCGAAGCAGCATTGGGCGCAAGTTCCGGCGGACACCGACATCCTCATCACCCACGGCCCGCCCCGTGGCATTCTCGACCGCAACCTGAGGGGCGAACCCTGCGGTTGCGCCGCGCTCCGGGCGGAATTGGATTCCGGCCGCATCGCGCCGAAGGTGCATGTCTTCGGCCACATCCACCCGGCCCGCGGCAAGGAAACGCCCGGGCGGACCACCTTCGTCAACGCGGCCGCCACCGACGAGGCGCAAAAGTTGCGCTTTGGGGTGGAGTGGGTGGAGGTGTGAAGAGCAGACGCCTGCCCTCCTTCACGGGAGCGCGAGGCTCCGACCTCGCAAAGCATCCAGCATGCCGCCGTCCGGGCAGCTTACGGATCAGGCCGGCTCCAACGGCGCCCAACCGTGGTTGCGGAACTCGTCCAATCCAATGGCGTAGATCCGATCGCCAAGCGTGTGGGAAGCCCTCAACCGGCCCAACTCGAACGCAGCTGTGGATCTTCCGCATGCTTCGCTGATTCGACCTCCAGCAAGAGCGGTGGTTCATCTTCGGAATAAGTGATGGAGAAAATGGTTTTCATGGCGCGAGTTCAGCCTGGCGGCATGCTTCTTCGAGCGGGCTGATAAGACCGCGCCCTTCCAGGGTTAAACGCAATTTCTCCGCCCTCTGGTAAAACTCCCCCATGCCTCCCATCCAAAACTGGACCACCGCCCAAACCCTCGCCACCCTCCACCTCTACCTCGGCGAATCCTTCGGCCGCCTCCACTCCCGCAACCCCCGCATCATCGCCCTCGCCGCCGCGCTCGGTCGCACCCCCGGCGCCGTCGCGATGAAAGCTGGCAACTTCGCCGCCCTCGATCCGGCCCTTGACCGCAAGGGGCTCTCCGGTGCCTCCGCGCAGGACAAGCAAGTGTGGGAGGCGTTTTCCAAAGACCCCGCCGCCGTGATGCTGCAAGCCCGCGAAGCCTACGCCCACGCGATGGCCCAACCTCAAGCGCAAGTAGAAGATGAGGAAGAGGCTTTGCTTGCGACGGCGGAGCGTCGCGCTCCCACCGAAGCCACTGCGACCGTCAAAGTCCGTCTCACCCAAGCCCTGTTCCGCCGCGCGGTGCTGGCGGCTTACGGAGCAACTTGCGCCGTCTCGGGGTTGAACACACCAGCGCTTCTTGTCGCCAGCCACATCGTCCCGTGGGCTGCGGACGAAAAGCGCCGCGCCGATCCGCGCAACGGGATTGCGCTTTCCTCTTTGCATGACAAGGCCTTTGATCGCGGCCTACTCGCCTTCGATGCCGACCACCGCCTGATGCTCTCGGCATCCTTGCGTCTCTCCGCACAAGGCAACCCGACCGGCGAAGCCTGCTTCCTCAAAATGGAAGGCCAGCCCCTGCGCCTGCCTGAACGCTTCTTGCCCGACCCGGCCGCATTGGCGTGGCATCGGGAGCATGTGTTCAAGGCGGCCTGACTTTGCGGCATGCTTCCTTTCAGCGGGCTTGCAAGCCCGCGCCCCCAGGGTCCCCCCATGGCCGACACCCTCACCAATCCGCCCGTTCCCGCCTGATGTCCCGCATCCGCGGCAAGGACACCAAGTCGGAGATGGCCGTGCGCTCCATGCTCCACGCGATGGGCGCCCGCTTCCGCCTCCACCGGCGCGACCTGCCCGGCTCCCCGGACATCGTGCTGCCACGGCGCAACCTGGTCGTCTTCGTCCACGGCTGCTTCTGGCACCGCCACCGCGGCTGCAAGGTCGCCGCGACGCCCAAGACCCGGCGCGCGTTCTGGCAAGCCAAGTTCGCGGCCAACATCGCCCGCGATCGGCGGGTCATCCGCCGCCTGCGGGCGGCGGGCTGGCGGGTGGCGGTGGTCTGGGAGTGCCAACTCCACCCCTCCCGCCGGCCCACCCTCCAACGCCGGCTTGGAACGGTTGTTGGCGCAAGTTCCATGAAAGAACAAAGGCATCGCTTTTTCCAGCGGGTCGGGTGACCCGCGTTCCCGGGCGCAAGCGAAAATTCCCCGCCTCGCGAAGCGCAGAAGTTGCGCTTCGGGGTGGAATGGGTGGAGGTGTGAAAAAGTAGACGCGGCGGCCCGCCGCGTTCGCTGGACATGGGAATGACGACGCGCGCCCGAAGTCCGGCGCGCGCTGTTTTTCACAGGCTTGGTTCGAACGCGGCGGGCCGCCGCGTCTACTTTGCCACCCACTCCCCCTCCACCCCCAACGCTCCCCGCAACCGCCTCTGATACTCCGCTTCGGAAATTTCCTCGCACCCGAATTGCGCCAAGTGCGGATTCCCCATCTGCGTGTCGAATCGAAATTGCAAACAAACATCGAGCGTACTTCAATGGCGGCCCAAAAATGCCCGCCCATACACCCCCTCCACCGCCGCCGCCGCCGCTTCAGGCGTCCATTCCGCCCGGGCCTTGGCAAAGGCCCCGGCCTGCATCTGTTTGACAAAAGACACATCGGCCAAAGCAGTGGCCAACGCTTCCCGCAGGACGGCCGGTTCGTCGGCTGACAGACTGTGCTCGGGGGGCAGGATTTCCGCCGCCCAACCGTGGCCGCTGGCGATCACCGGCTTGCCGGTCAGCAGCGCCTCTGCCAGAATTTTGGTCTGTCCGGGGGTGCGGGCCGGCAACAGCAGTACATCGCAGGCGGCCAGCAAGGCCGGCCAGTCGGTGCGCGGGCCGAGCCAGCGGATACCGTTGACCTGCCCACTGCGGTCGTAATTGCCCTCGATCAACGCACCGGATTCGCGCACTTGGACGGCCAGCTGTTTGGCGGCCAGACCGCTGCCCACCACCCACAATTCGGCATCGCCCACCAGGGGCCAGAGTTCCAGCCATTGGCCAAGGTTGCCCGGGGTGTTGAAGTCCACCGCCACCAAGGCGACCGACGCACCGTAGGGCACGCAAGCCTGCGCACGCAGGCTTTGGCCGGCGTTCTCATCCGGTTCCACCGGCAATGAAGCGGGGAAAACCAGGGTCACCGGCAATCCAGGCTGCCTGATGGCCAGGCGCTCCGCCACCCCCGGCAACACCGCCACCACGGCGTCGAAGTCCGATGCCCACGACGGACTCCGGGCCAACGAGGCGACCTTCGGGCGGGGAACCAAGGCATGGGGAACCGCGCGCCGCAACATCCAAGCGGCCTTGTCGTCGCACGCATGCAGCAGATCGGGCTGACCCTCCAGCACGGCCAAGGCCAACGCCGCCAACGCCAGCGGATTCCAGCGGGGGCCGCCAGCGCGCCAGGCAATCCGCTCAACGGCGGAATCCAACCCCACGCCGCCTGACGGCGGGCAGATGGCCCGCACCCGGTGGCCGCGCGCCGCCAAGGCGTTGCACAGCAGCGCAAATGGGCCGGCTTGGCCGCCGTCCGCCGGACCGGGCTGGGTCGAAATCAAAGTCAAGCGCATGGGCGGCATGATAGGTGGCCGATACGAGGGAAAATGTGGAAGCAACCCATCCATCAGGGCTGGCGGGTCAAGGAACCCCGACCGTCAGGGAGGGGACGCTGGCACGCTATTTCGGCGGTTGCTCGTCCCCTCCCTGACGGTCGGGGCTCCTTTTCAAAGGGATGACGCGCGTGACCCGCCAGCCCTGCCCATCCATTCCCGCTACAACCGTCCGCCATGCTTGATGCGCCATTGCGCCATTTCGCAATACTTGCCATCGCTTTTCTGAAACCATTCCAGCATCTTGATGGCTTCGTCCACCTTGCCTTGTTGCGCCAAATGCAACACTTCGATTTCCACCGCTGCCGGAAACTCCGCCCAGTCGGCGCCTTTGGGCAAACTGCCGCGCTGCTTGCGCAGCAATCCGGCCCCGTGGGCGGCCAACGCTTTGGCCGGGGCTTGGGACGGATGGGTGCCCCTGGGCAGGGTGATGATCGCTTTGGGATGGGCTTCGGCGGCATTTTGCCACGCGCGGACTTTTTCGAGCAGGCTTTGGGGTTGGGTGATGGCGCCCGGATGCTTGGCATCCCCAGCTTGGGCGGAGGCGCAAGTCAGAAGAAGAAGGACGCGGGGAAAGATGCGGCGGGACATGGTTATTTGTCGTCGGCAAAAACAGATTTGCATGCGTCGGATTTGAGGTCGTCAGGGGAAAGGGTGTCCGGCCCTGAAGGTTGCCCCTTCTCCATTCCCCTGCTCCGCCAGGCGATCAACCCCACATCCATCACCCAGAACGGTGCCACCCCCACCACCGGGATGGCCTCGGGCACCAAACCCAACAACAATTCCCAGCGCAGACCCAGGATCAGCGCCAGCACGACGGCCGTCGCCGCGTCCACCGCCCACTGGATGGGCATGGCGAAAGTCAGGATGACCGACAGAAGGTCGGAAACCACGGCGACCGCGAAGGCCAGGATCAGGCGGCGACGGGAGGGGGTTTGGTTCATGGGCGGGCGGCATGATGAGCCACGGGACGGGACTCTCATCCAACCACGCTTGCGCCCGGGAACGCGGGACACCAGTCCCGCTTGAAAACAAGACATTCCTCAATTTCAGCGGGACTGGTGTCCCGCGTTCCCGGGCGCAAGCGCAAACGGGGAGAAATTGTTCCACTGCGGCGCGAGCGGGGAAATCGGGGCGGCGCATTCTATAGAGGGTGGGCCGACGCCCGACAAGCCTTCCCCCGCCAAATTCGGGGCCCTTTCCCCCTTTCCTTTCCCGCCGCCTCGCCTATCATGCCACCTTCACCTTTTTCCCCTTTTCCCCGCACCCCCATGGCCAACATCCCCGCCGACCGCTTCTACCTTCCCTCCCACGA
>CAZVNU010000167.1:0-5522 GCA_964628335.1 uncultured Phycisphaeraceae bacterium | reverse complement strand
GCGCGGCATGACGCGCCGAAGGTCGTGGCGGGGTTCCTTGACCCGCCAGCCCTGAACGAGCCCTGAGCGCAAGCTCAGGGGGTTCCTGCATTCGATGACCCCAACCCCCTGAGCTTGCGCTCAGGGCTCGTGAGCATCCCACTCATTGCTTGCCCGTCCACTTCGCCTTCGGCTCGGTGCCCGCCTTCAAGCGCTCAATGTTGCCGCGATGCTTGAAAATGACCAGCAAGGCCAGCGCCAACGCGAAACCGCCGAAGACCCAACGGTCTTCCTTGAAATAAATCGCCGCCGCATAAGCCAAGGGCGGCACCGCGGCCGCCGCCAGCACGCTGGCCAGCGACACATAACCGGTGCCGTAGCACAGGGCCACCCACAGCAAGCCCGCCGCCGCCCCCGGCAAGGTCAGCACCGGCCAAAAACCGAGCAACACGCCCAGGCTGGTGGCCACGCCCTTGCCGCCCTTGAAGCCCAGCCACACCGGAAACACATGGCCCAGCACCGCCGCGACACCCACGCCCACCCACGACAGCGCCACCTGCCAGCTCGGCGCCTGGGCAGGCGCGAATTCCATGCGGTAAAAACCAGCGACCAGCACCGGCAACGCGCCTTTGAGCGCATCGCATAAAAAAGCCAAGATCCCCCATTTTTTGCCGCACAACCGGCCCAGGTTGGAAGCCCCGACATTGCCGGAACCTTCCTTGCGGATATCCACCCCCCGCCACTTGCCAAGCAAGAACGCAAAAGGAATTGAACCGGCCACATACGCAGCCGCAAGGGCGCACCAAAAAGTCGGGGTAGGCATAAGAAACGGCATTGTAAAGGCTACAATTCGCTCCTTATGCCCACCCCCACCTCCCCCATTGAAGTTTCCCAGCCCCAATTGGCGCCTTATTACAAATCCGGCGATGAGCGCCGTGAAGCCACCCAGGCCATGTTCGACAGCGCCGCCAAACATTACGACTATGCCGAGCGCATCACCTCGCTGGGCTCCGGCCCGTATTACCGCCGCGAAGTGCTGACCCGCTCGGGCCTCAAAGCGGGCATGTCGGTGCTGGATGTGGCCATCGGCACCGGCTTGGTCGCCGCCGAGGCGGTCAAGATCATCGGCGACGCCCAATTGCTCACCGGCCTTGACCCCTCGCCCGGCATGCTGGCCGAGGCGAAAAAGAAGCTGAATGTCAAAACCATCGAAGGCTACGCCGAAAACATCCCGCTGCCGGACAACCAGGTGGACTTCCTCTCCATGGGCTACGCCCTGCGCCATGTGTCGGACCTGAACAAAACCTTCAGCGAATACCTGCGCGTGCTCAAGCCGGGCGGCACCGCCTGCATCATGGAGATCGCCCGCCCCAAATCCAAATTGGGCTACGCCTTCCTCAAGTTCTACATCCGGGTGGTGGTGCCGGTGCTCACCCGCGTCACCTTCTGCCACAAAGACATCGCCGTGTTGTGGGAGTATTACTGGGACACCATCCAGGCCGCCGCCGATCCGGAAATCATTTTGCAGGCCATGCGTGACGCCGGCTTCCATGATGTGTACTGCAAGGTGGACATGGGCATTTTCCGCGAATATGTCGGCACCAAGCCCGCTGCCATGCCCACTGCCTGATGCCTTCCGCTTCGCCCGCCGACCACGACCCCTTTCCCACCGCCCCGCTGGCCCTGCCAGCCTGGGCGCGCTCTTGCGGCCTGGCCCACACCAGCGCCTGCGTGAAAGATGCCCTGTCGCTGTCGGCGGCGCAAGTGGAGGCGCAAGTCGAAGCCCTCTACGGCGAAATGTTCGCCGCCATGGCCCAGACCGCCACTCCCCATGCGGTGCGTTTTTGGAACGGGCTGCCCCACATCATCGAGAATATCAAGCCGCCGGCCGAAGAAAACGCCTCGTGGGAACGCTCCACCCCGGTGCATGAGAAATTCGACCGCTACATGGCGTTCAACGCCGGTCGCTGCCGGGCCTTTCTCACCCACTATGGTTCAGAAGATGCCCTGGCCAAGGTGGTGCCCGCCGGCACCGGCGTGGGCCATGGCGGCGCCGATCTGGTCGTCCATGGCTTGTTCGCCACCACCCCCGGCACGCCGATTGAAAACCCGCGCCAAACCCCGGCCTGGCGTTATTCCAAGCGCTTCGGCCCGCTGCCGCCCTGCTTTGCCCGCGCCACCCGCATCCTATGCCAAGGCCGGCCAATGCTGCTGGTTTCCGGCACCGCCAGCGTGGTGGGCGAAGAAACCTCGCACCCGGAGCAATTGGAAGCGCAAGCGCAAGAAACTTTCACCAACCTATGCGCCCTGGTGGAACACGCCGGCTTCACGCTGGCGCAATTGCGCGATGCCCGCGTGTATGTCTCCCATGCCCGCGATTTGGCGGCCACCCGCCTTTTGTGCGAGCGCGGCCTGCCGGGCCTGCGACAATTGGAAGTGGTGCATGCGGAAATCTGCCGTCCCGGATTGATTTTGGAAATTGAAGGAATCTGCCTCCCATGAACACCACCTGCCCTTTTGCCGCGCCTTGCGCAACGCCCACCGCCACCGATTTCGACGTCATCATCCTGGGCGGCGGCCCCACCGGTTCCGCCGCCGCCACCACCCTGGCCCAGCACGGGCGCAAGGTGGTCATCCTGGAAAAGGAATCCTTCCCGCGTTTCCATGTCGGCGAGTCGTTCCTGCCCGAGCTCAACCCGCACTTCAAGCGCCTGGGCCTGACGCCCAAGCTCGACCAGGTGCCGCGCATCCGCAAGACCGGCGTGGAATTCGTGTTCGGTCACGAGCGCTGGGGTGCGATGCTCGACTTCCAGGACTGCTCGCACTGGGCTGAATGGGAAACTTTCAACACCGAGCGGGCCGAATTCGACAAGCTGATGCTCGGGCACGCCGTGGAAGCCGGGGCGCAATTGCGCCAGTGCAAGGTGGCCAAGGTCCCCGAAATGCGGGACGGCTTCGTGCGCGTGCAGACCGACCAAGGCGAGCTCACCGCCAAATATTTCTTCGATGCCAGCGGCCAGCACGCATTCCTGGGCCGTGAACTGGGCCTGCGCAAGACCTATTCCAACCACCGCAAGACCGCCTTCGTCGGCCACTTCACCGGCATGGAGCGCCACCCCGGCGCCATCGCGGGCAACCCCAGCATGGTGATGACCGAAGAGGGCTGGTTCTGGGTCATTCCGCTCGACGAAACGCGCACCTCCATCGGCATGGTGCTGGATGTCGAAGCCGTCAAGAAACTGCCGGTGGGCCCGAAGGACGCGCTCGCCTGGGGCGTCCAGCGTTGCCCGCACATCGCCCAACGCCTGAACAACGCTTCCGCCGTGCCGACCAACACCCACACCATCACCGACTACTCCTACCGCTGCGAGAAGTTCGCCGGCGAGGGCTTCTTCCTGCTGGGCGACGCGGCGGTGTTCCTCGACCCCATCTTCTCCTCGGGCGTCTACCTTGGCGTCTCGGGCGGCATCTACACGGCGGACCTGGTGAACGACATCTTGAACGGCAAACTTGCGCCGGAAAAAGCGCGCAAGATGCACGCCAAGCACATCGACTCCAAGACCGCGCCCTTCTTCTACCTCATCACCAACTACTACACCCACTCCTTCCGCGAGTTGTTCCGCGAAGGGCAAGGCCCGTTCGAGGTGCACAAGGCGCTGCTGTCCATCCTGATGGGCCGCGTGCTCAATGTGCCGTTCCCGGTGCGCTGGCGCATCCAGTACTTCAAGGTGTGCCTGTGGTTCCACCGCCATGTCAAACGGCTGTGCAAGCCCTACGGCACCTTCTCGGTGCTGCGCGACGAGGCGGCCGAGGGGAAAGTGGTGCATACGCCGGCGGCGTGACCGGCCCCGTGACCGGCCTGCGGCGGCGCAGGCGGCAGCCCCCAAGCCCCGCGCTCACCCGCCGTGGTGATGATCGCGGTTGTGGAACGAAGTGGTGGCGCCGCGGAAGTGCAATTCCACCACCCCGGTCGGCCCGTTGCGCTGCTTGTCGATGATGATTTCAGCCAAGCCCTGCATCTGCGGGTTGGAATTGATCCACTCGTCGTCGCCCTTGTGGTAATACTCCTCGCGGTGGATCAGCGCCACCACATCGGCGTCCTGCTCGATGCCGCCGGATTCCTTCAGGTCGCTCATGCGCGGGCGGTTGCCGGTGCGGCCTTCCAGGTTGCGGTTGAGCTGGGCCAGGCAGATGATGGGAATCTTCAGTTCGCGCGCCAGGCCCTTGAGCCCGCGCGAGATGAAGGCCACTTCCTCATGGCGGGCCTGGAAGCCCGGTTCGCTCATCAGCTGCAGATAGTCGACGAACATCGCCTGGATGCCGTGCTCCATCACCAGGCGGCGGGCCCTGGCGCGCATCTTCATCAGCGACAGGCCCGGCGTGTCGTCGATGTACAAGGGCGCGTTGTGCAGCTCGCCGATGGCCTGCTGCAAGGAGGCGAAATCGTCCTTGCCCAGCATGTTCTTGCGCAGTTTCTGCGAGTCCACCCGCGAGCGCGAAGTCAAGATGCGCTGAGCCAGCTGCTCCTTGCCCATTTCCATCGAGAACACCGCCACCGGGATTTTTTCCATCACCGCCATGTGCTCGGCCACCGACAGCAGGAAGGCGGTCTTGCCCATCGACGGACGGGCGCCGATCACGATCAGTTCGCCCTTGTGCAGGCCGTTGGTCATTTCATCGATCTCGATGAAGCCGGTGGGCAACCCGGTCAGGCCGTTGCCCTCGCGTTCGGAGAGGATCTTCATCTGCTGCTCCATCAGCACCTGGATGCTCTCGGCGCGGTCGGCGTTCTTGCCGTCCTGCAACTCGAACAACCGCTTGCTGGCGCGGTCCAGCAATTCGGCGGCGGGCAGGTTCTGGTTGTAGCAGTCATCCAGGGTCAGTCCGGCCGATTCGATCAGGCGACGCACCACGGCCTTTTCCTTGACGATGGCGGCATGGTGGGGCGCGCTGGCGGCCGACGGCACCATTTCATACAGCTCGATCAGGTAATCGGACCCGCCGATCTGGTCGAGGATTTTTTTGTCCTCCAGCGCCTGCTTGAGCGACACCAAATCAGTGGCGCCCTTGTGGTTGAAGGCCTCGACCAGCGTCTCGTAAATGGCCGCATGGCCGGGGTGCGAAAAATCATCCGGCCCGGTCAAAATCTGCAGCACCTCGCCGCAAATGCGCCAGTCGATCATCATCGAGCCCAGCAGGGCTTTTTCAGCGTCCAGGGCCACCGGGGGCGACTTGTCGAACAATTGCGACATGTCCACGGTGCGTGGCTCGGCGAAGGACTTGTGGCGGCGTTTGGCCGGGGCGGTGGATTCAGACATGGGAGGGGGATTGTGCCGCCATCCGCCCGCGCCTGCTCAGCGCCAAGTTGCGCCAAAGTTGCGCCTGTCGGATTGGGGGGAAATGGGGGAAAACACCCGCTCAAGCCATCCCCGGCCCCACGATCGGCCCGGTGCCGGCAATGGAAGTGAAGTGATGGCCAAACACCACCCCCTTGGCGCTGGGTGAGCATGGCGGGTCAGGGCAATCGAAAAGAAATTCCCGTC
>CAZVNU010000166.1:0-5522 GCA_964628335.1 uncultured Phycisphaeraceae bacterium | reverse complement strand
TCCCAGCAATCGCGTGCCAGCGTCCCCTCCCTGACGGTCGGGGTTCCTTGACCCGTCAGCCCTGAAAAATCCCGGGCTCACAGGGCTGGCGGGTCAACAGCGTAAGTGCTTGTTGGAGCGCGGGTGTCCCCACCCGCAAATCCGGCGGGCGGCTCGATGCCGCCCGCCGGAAGTCTGTCGGCAACCTCTTTGCCGTCCGGGGCATTGAGCCCCGTGCGGCATTTGCGGGTGGGGACACCCGCGCTCCATCACCCGCCAGCCCTGTGACCCACCAGCCCTGAACCGGGATGGCGCAAGGTAGGCGTATAATCACCGTTCCCTGTTTTTCCCTTTGCTTGGATTCGCCGCATGAATGCTCCTTTGCTCGCCGTCAGCCTTGGCAACACCCGCACCCGCCTGGGGGCGGTGATTGCCGGCGATTTTGAGGCCCTGGCCGCCATTCCCAATCAGGATGCCGCGGGCCTGAATCAAGCCTTGGAGCAGGCATTGCTGGCGCTTGAGGCTCATCCCGAGGCGCCGGTGGTGGTTGGTTCGGTCTGCCCCGACCGGGTGCGGGCGGTGATGGCGCAAATCCGTGCGCTGGCCCCCGACCGGGAAGTCTTGCGCATCGAAGAAGAAGTGCCGGTTCCCGTGGGGCGCCAACTGGATCCTGAATCCATCATCGGCGAAGACCGTTTGCTCAACGCGGCGGCGGCCTTTGGGTTGTTCAATCAGACTTGCGTGGTGGTGGATGCCGGCACCGCCCTGACCGTGGATCTGGTCGACGGCTCGGGCACCTTTCACGGCGGGGCGATTTTGCCCGGCGCGTCCACCATGCTGGCGGCGTTGGCCACTCAGACCGCCCAACTGCCCGAAGTGGGGTTGCAAAAGCCGCAGGAGCCGGTGGGGCACAACACGCAGGAGGCCATCCGCAGCGGCGTGTACTACGGCCTGCGCGGCGCGGTGCGCGAACTGGTGGAGCAATATGCCACCCAAATCGGCCAATTTCCCCTGGTGGTGGCCACCGGTGGCGATGCCGGCTTGCTGTTTGAAGAATTTGACCTGATTGACCGCCGGGTGCCGGACCTCACCTTGCGCGGTGTGGCGCGGGCCTGGCAACAGGCGGTGGCGGCACAGGCCGAGGCGGAGGAAGATGCGTTGGAAGGGGATGAGGAATGAGCGGGGAGCAAGACATCAATCCGTTCAATGAAACGCAGGTCAGGGCCCTGAAGCAATTGCGCCAAGCCGCCGCCGGGGCCATGGCCGTGTGCGCCCTGCTGCCCTTGGGGGCGGTGCTTTGGCTTGGCGGGCTGCAGCGCGCCGTCACCGATGAACAAGTGTCGGCCAACCGCGCCGCCATCGCCGTGTTCGTCGCCGCCGTGATGCTGGGCATCGGCGGGCGCATGCAGGCCTACAAGGCGAACTGGCAGGGGGATGTGGTGACCGTGCCGGGGTACCGCAAAGGCATGTTGCGCTATATGGGCGCGGTGGTGGTGGGGCATGCGGCGGCCACCGGCATCGGCATTGCCGTGGGTTTGCCTTCGGCCGCGCTTGATTTGGCGATTTTTGCTTTGGCTCTGTTGTTCTTCAGTTTTCCCAACGGCAAACCCATGCTGCCCCAGCCGCCTGAATTGGGCACGAAATGAGCCTGCTTCCAGTGCAGTTTGAAGTGCTTTCCGCCGCCAGCCCCGGCGCGGTGGCGATGGTGCAGTTGGTGGGTGAGCCTGTGCCAGGGGTGTTGGCCGCGCTGACCGGGCGCACGGCATGGCTGGGGGGCGCTGCGGTGTTTTGCCCGCTGGAGGATTGGGATGAAGGCGTGGTCGTGTTGCTGCGGGAGGGCGGGCACGGCGCTTTGCCAGTGGCGCAAATCATGCCGCATGGCGGCTTGCAGGTGCTGGCGATGCTGCGCTCGCGGTTGGTGGCATTGGGCTGTTGCGAAGCAGTGCTGGCGCCACAAGAACGCTATCCCGAAGCCGCCACGCCGGCCGAAGCAGAATTGCTTGGCATGTTGGCCAGTGCCGCCAGCCCCTTGGCCTTGGTGTGGTTGGCGGCCGGCAAGCCGGTGCCAAAGGCATTGATTGATCCGCCGCAGGTGGCGGTCATCGGCCACCCCAATGCAGGCAAAAGCACCCTGCTCAACCGGCTCAGCGGGCGCGCCAGCGCCATTGTCTCGCCCTTGCCCGGCACCACCCGCGATTTTGTGGCCAGTGTGGTGGAATTGGTGCCGGATGGCAACCCGCAGCATGCCGTGGCGGTGCGTTGGTTTGATACGCCGGGCCTGCGCCAGACCGAAGATGTGGTGGAGCAGCAAGCCATCGCCTCGGCCAGGCAGGCGGTGCGGGACGCCGCCGTGCTGATTGCCGTGCGCGAACCAGAGGGGGCATGGCCGGAGGGCTTGCCGCGCACTCCCGACCTGTGGGTGGTTAGCAAGTGTGATGCACCCCCTTTTGGCACGCAGGGCGATGGCAAAACAGCGGAACAGCCCATCCGTCTCTCCGCCCTTTCCGGGCAGGGCATGGCAGATTTGGAACGGGCCGTGTTGGTGGCACTGGGTGTGTGGCCGTTGCCGTTTTAATGCTTACCGCTTGATTTTTTTCGGCCCGATGCCCGCCACTTTTTCATAGGTGCCGTCGTCGTCCACTTTCACATATTTGGCAAAGCCCTTGCCCGCGATGCGGTCGTCCGACAGGTTGGATTTTTCGCGCGACTCGGCCCAGGTTCCGCCCAGGCTGGCGGCGGTGATGATGCGGCGCACCGGCATCTTCAGCACCGGATGCTCGGTCAGCGGTTCGTCGGTGATTTTTTGCATGATCTCAAAGATCATGCCTTCTTCACCGTCGGGGAGGATGACTTCGTAGGTATACAGGGGCATGGGGGGATTTTAGGCGGGATGGGCCGGGCGGCGCATGCCGGCGGCCGTTTTCACCAAACCCCGGTCAGCATCTGCTCAATCGCATGGCCCACGCCACCTTCGGTATTGGCCAAGGTCTCATGCTTGGCGGCTGCTTTGGCCGCCGCCACCCCGTTGGCCATCACCACCGAGCAGACCGCATGCTTGAGCATGGGCAGGTCGTTGACCTCGTCGCCGATGGCGGCGATTTCATGGGCTTCGATGCCGTGGCGTTTGGCCAAGCGCTTCAAGCCGTCCCACTTGCTCACCTCCTTGGCGAACAATTCAAACAAATAGACCGGCTCGGTCGGGGCGTTGCGGCGCATGGCTTCGAAGGCGTGCACCTCCACATGCTCGGCGTGCTCGGCCTCGAAGAAGGTGCCCCAGCGAAAAGCGTTGGCTTCGTCGGTCACCATGCTGATGCGCAAAATGGGCTCCAGCTCGTGGTCGGCCAGCGTTTCGCGCTCGACATGGCGGATGTTCGTCTGCTTGAACCAGGCGCGGGTGTTGTCGGTCAGGCGCCCTTTGCCGGTGACGAAATATTCATGGCCGGTGGCATCGGCATCGGTGAAGGCCAGAATGGCGTCGGTTTCGTGGTGCAGGGCATCCAGGATGTGGCGCGAAATGGCCGGCGGCAGATGGCGCCGCTCCAGCGTTTTGCCGGAAGCCATGTCGGCCAGCACCGCGCCGGTGCAAAACACCCCGGACTGGAGGCCGTCAAGGGGCGCCAGCGCGCCGACCGACTCGCGCCACGAGCGGCCGGTGCAGGGCACGATGACCACGCCCTTGGCCTGCGCTTTGGCAATGGCGGACAAGGTGCGCGGATGGATGCTTTGGTCGGGCGCGAGCAGGGTGCCGTCGAGATCCAGGGCGATGAGTCGGTATTTCACGGCGGAGATTGTAAGAAATAAGGAACCGCGTTCCTGGGGGCGCGGTTCCTTGTTTCAACCGGGTTGTTTCTTAGAATGACTGGCCGGGCTTGACTTCTTGGATGTCTTTGGGGGCAATTTGTTGCACCCGCACGCCGTTTTTGCACATGTTCTTGGCTTTGGCGCGCACTTCTTCGGGCACTTTTTCCCATTCCTTGTCGTTGGCGGGAATGTCGCCGTCATAGATGCCCGTGCCGTCTTTGTTGGTGATGGACAGGTGACCGCGTTGGCCGTGGCGGACGGTGATGGTGTGGGTGCCGTCGTTGGAGGTCATGGATGACGAGAACCGCAGGCCGCCGGGAATTTCGCCGGGGGCGCCGTCCACCAGGGCATCGATGGCTTCGTCGATGATTTTGAAGCCTTCCAGGTTGGCATCCAGTGCCTTGCCTTGCGCCCGCAACTGGTCCTGCACGCGCTGGCGGAACTCCTTGAGCCTTTCCGGCGGCAATTGCCCTTGTTCAAAGGGCATGATCTGGATGCCCCCGCCTTGGGGCAGCAGCATGCGCCGTTCTTCGCCGCCGGGCGTCAATTCCGGCATTTTCCGGGCCCCCAAAGTCGCTTTGATGGTTTGCGCTTTGCCTTGGCGCACGATCTGGAAGGTGATGGCGTCGCCGTCTTTGTGCAGCCGGACCAAGACGCGCAGTTGGGCGGGGTTGACCAGCAATTGGTCGTCCAGTTTGGTCAGCACATCGCCGGGTTGCAGGCCGGCTTTGGACGCCGGACTGCCGGGGACGATCATCAGTACCGAGAGTCCGGTGCCCGGGGGCAACTGCAGGTCGCCGGCGCGCTCAAGTGAAATGGATTCGCTGGCCACGCCAAGGTAGGTGGCATCCACCAGGTTGATTCTGGGGGCGTCATTGCCGGGGGCATGGGCGTGGTGCGGGGGGGGATTTTCAGCAAGGGCCAAGGGGGCCCCGGCGAGGGTGCCGAGCATGACCAAGGATAGGAAACGCATATTTTCTCCTTAAAAAAAAAGGGGGAAAAGAGGAAAGATGATCGGGTTGGGGGGGACGCTTGCCGCAGTTTTCAATAACTGGGGAGGTCTTCCAGCACCACGGTTTCGCGCGGTGCATCCACCTCGATGGTGGCATGGGTCTTGGGGTCGGTGTAGGTGTGGCGCAGCATGCTCTTGCGCTGCCAGGCACGCATCGGGGTGCCGTCGGCCTGGCGCACCGAGCCCATGGGCATTTCTTCGCCGTACAGCGTGCGGCTGCCTTGGTACTGGTAGCCCACGGGAATGGCGTAATCCAGCACGGGTTCTTGCAGGCGCGCGGCAGGCGCTTCTGTTTTCGGGATTTCAGCGGATGGCGTGGCGGCGGAGGCGATGACGGGGGCGGTCGCGGTTGCCGGCGGTGCGGTGTGCGGGCGCAGCAGCAAAGCCACGGCCACCCCGGCGGCCAAACTGGCCAAAGTCGCCCACGGCGCGGGCTTTTGCCAAAAGCCGCGCTCCGGCATGCGGGCCGCCACCGGCGGCGCAGACAGCAGCAGTTGCATGCGCGCATCGAGTGAGGCGGGCACTTCGGGCAAATCGAATTGGCGCAATGCCGCTTCAAAGGTTTCGGCGGCTTTGGGTGAGGGGATGGTGTCAGGAAACATGGCGGGTCTCCTTGGTAGAGAGGGGAGGGGAGTCGGCGGCGCTGGACGGGCCGAAATCGGCAAGTCGTGATTTGAGTTGGGCCAATGCCCGGTAGTAGCGGCTGGCGATGGTGCCCAAGGGTTCGCGG
>CAZVNU010000165.1:0-5571 GCA_964628335.1 uncultured Phycisphaeraceae bacterium | reverse complement strand
GGCCAAGGCCAAGGCCGACCAAGAAGCCGCCGACAAAGTCGCCGCTGCCGAGCGCAAAGCCGCCGAAGAAGCCGCCGCCAAGGCCAAGGCCGAAGCCGAAGCCAAGGCTGCCCTCGAGCGCGCCGCCGCCGCCAAGGCCGCCGAAGAAAAAGCCGCCGAGGAAGCCAAGGCCCGCAAAGCCGCCGAAGCCGCCGCCCAGGCCCAAGCCGAGCGCAAACTTGCCGAGGCCAAGGCCAAGGCTGACGCCGCCGCCAAACTCGCCGCCGAGCAGGCCGCCGCCCAGCGCAAGGCTGATGCCGAAGCCGCCGCCCAGGCCCAGGCCGAAGCTGAAGCCAAAGCCCGCGCGCAAGCTGAAGCCGCCGCCCAAGCCGAAGCCGTCCGTTTGGCCAAAGAAGCCGCCGACCGCAAGGTTGCCGAAGAAGCCGCCCGCCGCATCGAGCCCGCCAAGTCGCTGGCCGTCACCGCCCCGGAATATCCCGAAGCGGCTCGCCGCAACGGCCAGGCCGGTACCGTCACCATCATCGCCCAGGTGAATGCCGAAGGCGGCGTGGAAAATGTCGCCTCGCAAGGCGAGTCAGAGGCCTTGAAAGCCGCCGCCGAAGCCGCCGCCAAGACCTGGAAGTTCACCCCCGCCACCCGTGGCGGCAAGCCCATCGCCAGCACGGTGACGGTGCCGGTGAATTTCACCTTGAAGCAGGACTGAACGCAGGCAGCCATTCAAAGTCGCCCGCAAAAAAAGCCCCGCCAATCGGCGGGGCTTTTTGGATGCAGGGTGTTACCGGGTGGCGGGGGCGGGGGTTGCAGCGAACCCTCGTGCCGCCACTTCCGGCGTCTTGTTGAGTTTCAAGAAGCAGCGGTCCCAGCGCGGTGACCAGCCGTTCAAACTCCAGGCCACGCCCACGGCGCGGCCGGTGATTTGGCGGCGGTCCAGAAAAATGCCGCTGGCCGCCCATTCGCGGGCGTCGGCGGAATCGTCGCGGTCGTCGCCCATGCAGAAATACTGGTCGGTCTTCAAGGTGACCGGCGGCATGTTGCGCAGGCTTTCGCGCGTGTCGATGAACTGCACATAACGGGGCGGGCTGCCGGCCGGCTGCTCGATGCCGGTGCGGATGGTGTAATCCACGCCCTTGTGGGTTTCAATCAGGGGTTCGGATCTGGGGACGGGGGTATACGCAGGTTCCTGTCCGTTGAGCCAGACAACGCCGTCCTTGACTTCGATGGTGTCGCCGGGAATGGCCACCACCCGCTTGATCAAGCGGATGCCGTGGTTTTTTTCGACCGGGCTGGGCGACCAGAAGGTGACGATGTCGCCGCGCTTGGGGCCGTCGCCCCAGCGTAGCATCGGCGCGTTGGCCAGCGGATTGGCAAAGCGTTTTTCGGTGAAAGGCACATCGATGTACGGCCCGGACAGCGGAATCTGGATGCCATAAGCCAGTTTGTTGACCACCACCCGGTCGCCGATCTGGATGGTCGGCAGCATCGAGCCCGACGGCACATCATTCCAGTCGACGATCGATGAGCGCACCACGATCATGATGAGCAGTACCGAACCGACCGGCTTGATCCACTCCTTCCACAGCATTTTGTGGAAGGGCGGTTGGGGTTGGGTTTCGCCGGGGATGGGGGTGGCCATGGGGGAGGGGAAAGTGGGGATTGGGGATGTTAGGGGGCTTCGATCTTGAGGCCGTGGATCCGTCCGAAGTGGGCGTCGTAGGTGATCAGGGGCGCATGGAGTTCCAGCGCGGTGGCGGCGATCCATAGGTCGTTGGTCGGGATGGGGATCCCTGCCGCTTTCAAGGTGGCGTGCAGATGGGCATAGCGGCGCGCCACGGTGTGGGTTGTTTCCTGGACCCGCACGCCGGGCAGGTCCAGGAATGCGGCCAATTGCGCTTCGTTGTGTTTTTTCCGGTTCCACCCTCGAATCCGGCGTGCAATTCCCCCAGCACAACCACCGGAACGATCAAGGTCGGCGTCTCTTCCAAGCGGGCCTGGAGGGCGGGATGTCCAAGCATGAACCTGGAATAGGCGCAAGTGTCGAGGCAACGCTTCATTTTTTCCAGAGTTCCTTGTCAATGTCGCCGAAGGCCGCCGTCGCCTTTTCGAACGCCGCAAAATCTTTTTTGTCCCAGGAGCCCGCGAAAGAGGCAAGGTCGCGCGTCCGGATTTTGGGGGCGGGGGTGGCGATGCCGCGGCGCAGCGCGGCCACGGCCGCCGAACTCATGCTCCGGCGCGTCGTGCGTGCGAGGCGGGCGATCTGCTCGACCACATCGTCGGGGACATTTTTGAGGGTTAGTGTGCTCATGGGGATTCTCCGGCCCGGATTGTAGCAGCGCGAACACCCCCGGCCGTTGGCCGGGGGTGTTCGTGGGGGATGCATTTTTCGTGTGGCTTAGGGGAGCTCTTCGGCGGCGGCGGCTTTGGCGACTTCGCCTTCGGTGGGGGTGGTTTCGACTTTGTCCCAGAAGAAGGCCAGGAACATCAGCATGACGCCAAGGGCGAAGATGGCCGGCGCAAACCAGAAGTTGCGGTAGTCCAAGCTGCCGTCGGGATTGGCGCATTTGCTGCCCAGCACCACGAACAATTGGGCGCCAAGGCCAAGCCCCAGGCCTTGGGTGAGCATCACAACCAGCGATTGTGCTTGGTTGCGGATGGCCTTGGGCGCTTTCTTGTCGGTGTAGATCATGCCGGTGACAAAGAAGAAGTCATAGCAGATGCCGTGCAGCAAGATGCCCAGGAAGATGGGGCCGGTCAGCATTGGGCCTTCCTGGCCGAATGCGAAGCCCCACAGGCCGTAGCGCAGTACCCAAGCGGCCATGCCGATGGCCAGCATCCACTTGACGCCCAAGCGGGCAAAGCAGAAGGGCATGATGAGCATGAAGACGATTTCCGACATCTGGCCGGTGCTCATGGCGCCGGTGGTGGAGCCAAACAGGGTTACTTTCATGTCGCCGACGAAGCCGTAGCCCTTGGCGTAGTAGCCTGCCAGCGGGATGCAGATCAACATGCTGGCGATGGCGAATACCAGGAAACTTTTCTCCTTCAGCAGGCCCAAGGCGTCAACCCCGACGATCTTCCCGATGGAAATGGGTTGCCCCTTGGCGGGCGGGGTGGTCTTGGGCAGGGTGAGGCAGTAAATGCCAAGCACCAAAGAGGCGATGGCGGCGGCGTGGAAAATATGCGGGGAACTGTCGCCGAATTGAATGGATTCCAGCACAGTGTTGAGATGCTGTTTCGCCGTTTCAATGACGGAGGCCACGCCGCCCTCAGTGGCGGTTTTCAGCGCAGTTTGCGCTTCGTTGATTTGGGCGGCTTCGCCGGTCACCAGGCGCGAGCCCCACATCACCCAGTTGCCGACGATCCAGCCGATGGTGCCAAGCACGCGCACCACGGGGAATTGTTTTTCCCCGTTGGCCAGGTGGCTGAAGGACAGGCTGGCGGTCAGGCCCAAGGTGGGCATGAAGCACAACATGTAGCCAAGCAGGCACAGGATGAAGGGATGGGTGAATTGGCCGATGAATGAGGTGGGCGGCGCAATCGGGCTGTCCTGCTTGAGGAAGGTCGGCGCAATCCAGAGCAAGGCGGCGCCCAGTGCGAACAAGATGGCCAGCACTTTTTCAGTGCTGAGCAGGCGGTCGGCGATCAAGCCCAAAGTCAGCGGGGCCAAAATGGCTGCGATGGGGGCCACCGTGTAGGCGGCGCCACCGTAAGAGAATTGAAACAGGGCGTCTTTGCGGCTGGGATCCGTGGCCCACATGCCGTAGTCGCCAAGCAGGCCACCCATGGCCACATACCACGCGCCCCAAATGAAGAACTGGACGAACATCATGAAAGCAAGGCGTGGAACCAGACAACTTGATTGTCCCATTCCGCACGAAGGTTTTGTTCCGCAGCACGCAGCACCCATGGGTTGCTCCAAAAAAGGGGAAGGCAAAAAAAGGAATGGGGAAGTCTATCCCGTGCCGGGGTTTTGTCCAGAGTGCGCGGGATTTGTCGGACAAATGGGGCGTTGCACGCCCGAGGATTAACCGCATGCACAGGTATGGGCCGGGTGGGATTCGCTGCGCGCTTCGCGCTTGCGGCACGCCAAGGAAGCCGCTGACGCGGCGCTTTTTGCAGGCTGGCGCCTGCGCGTGTCGAACCCCCGTTAGGTTCGGTCGGCTGCGCCGCCCACCTAACGCTCAGATTCGAATCCCACCCTCTCCGCTTAAGACAAAACCCGGCCCATGGCCGGGTTTTGTCTTAAGCGGAGAGGGTGGGATTCGAACCCACGTTAGGGGTTAACCTAAACAGCATTTCGAATGCAGCGCCTTCAACCGCTCGGCCACCTCTCCTAAAGGTCTCCCTGCGATTGGGGGCGGGGATGATACCATGTGCGGCTCGCCTTGGCCCATGGGGGGCCTTGCTCTGGAAATTTCGCCATGACCGCCACTTCAACACCCGCCGCCGCCGCTTCACCTGCCGCCCCCGCCACCTACGCCCCGGGCACCTGCGTGCGCATCACGACCCAGGTGGCGCGCCAGGGCCAGGCCTATACCTCTTGCGTCGAGGGGGTGGTGGTCAAGCATGAATCCAAGCCCACCGGCTCCTGGTTTGCCCACGGCAAAAACGACAAATTGTGGCTGGACCGTTTGACCATCAAAAAAGCCGACGGCGAAGTTTTCGTCTGCAATCTGGATCTTTTGGCCCATGTGGAAGTGCTCGGCCAATGAGCGGCGCGCCATGCCCATCGCGCGCGCCTGATGCCTCATTGCCGGCGGGCTATCCCTTTCGCCCCGAATGGGAATGGACGCCGGCCCAGGTGGCGGTGGCGCTCAAAGCGGGCCGAATCTCATTGGTGGATTGCCGCCGTCCGCCCGAATTGGCAGAGGCCAAAATCGCCGGCGCCACCTGGATCCCGATGGATGAAACCCCGGACCGTCTCGAAGAATTCCGCGCCTTGCCCCAGCCCATCGTCATCCATTGCCACCACGGCGTGCGCTCCCTGCGGGTGGCCGCCTTTTTGCGTGAAAACGGCATTGCGGCCGACAGCATGGCGGCGGGGATTGACCGGTGGAGTCTGGCCGTGGATGGCGGGGTGGGGCGGTATTGAGGAGATAAATAAATCTTTAAACGCCGGTCGGGAAAGTCGGCGTTGGAGAAGTGGGCCAAAGCCCACGCATCAATGGAATCGCGGCCCATGTCGTCCTTGATGAAGAGGGGGTGGTGGGAATGGGTGCATCGGCCGATGACCATGATTGGTGCGCGTTGTACACCGGCGAAAGGAAAAGCGCAAGTGCCCGAGGGGCGCTTGCGCTTGAAAGTTGTGGGTAAGGGTAAGGGTAAGGGGGGGCGTCGCGTCCACTTTTTACCCCGCAAACCGCGCATCCAGCGGCAACCCGAAGCAGTGCGCCACTTCCGGGTGCGTGATCGCGCCTCGGTGGACATTGAGCGCACTGTTGAAGGCGCGGTCTTTTTTCACCAGTTCTTCCAGTTTGCCCGCCGCCACCGCTTTGGCCAACCGCAGCACATAGGGCTGGGTCGCGTGGCACAGGGCCTGGGTGCTGGTGCGGCCGACCGCGCCGGGCATGTTGG
>CAZVNU010000164.1:4041-5576 GCA_964628335.1 uncultured Phycisphaeraceae bacterium | reverse complement strand
CTGGGGGGCCCGGCTTGCATAGGTTCTCCAACAAGCCCGTGCGCTGTTGACCTGCCAACCCTGGGCACCCATGGTCATTTTTGACCGCAAGGCCGCCTGCCGCTAATCTCTCCGTCTTTCCCCAAAAGCCCCGGTGGACCGGGGCGACCCTTCACACTTTTCCGAAATCTCTCAATGGCTATTGAAACCCTTTACGACAAAGACGGCAGCATGCAACCCTTGGCCGGCAAAACCGTCGCCATCATCGGCTACGGCTAGCAGGGCCACGCCCACGCGCAGAACCTGAGTGATTCCGGCGTCAAGGTGATCGTGGCGAACCGCAAGGATTCCGCCAACGGCAAGCTGGCCATCGAGCACGGCTTCAACCCGCTGCCGGTTGCCGAAGCGGTCAAGCAGGCCGATGTCGTGGTCATCACCCTGCCCGACGAAGTGCAGCCCTCGGTGTACCAGAACGATGTCGCCGCCAACCTCAAGGCCGGCGCGACCCTGGTCTTCACCCACGGCTTCAATGTTCATTTCAAGACCATCGTCCCCCCGGCCAATGTGGATGTGATCATGGTCGCCCCCAAGGGCCCCGGCCACACCGTGCGCTGCGAGTATGAGAAGGGCGGCGGCGTGCCGTCCTTGATCGCCGTGGCGCAGGACGCCTCTGGCAAGGCTTGGGACACCGCGCTGGCCTACGCCATCGGCAACGGTGGCGGCAAGGGCGGCGTGCTCAAGACCACCTTCAAGGACGAGTGCGAGACCGACTTGTTCGGCGAGCAGGTCGTGTTGTGCGGCGGCCTGGCCGAACTCGTCAAGAAGGGTTTTGAAACCTTGCTCGAGGGCGGCTATCCCCCCGAATTGGCCTACTTCGAGTGCTGCCATGAAGTGAAACTGATCGTGGACCTGGTGGTCCGCGGCGGCCTCAACTTCATGAACCACTCGATCTCCAACACCGCCGAGTTCGGTGGCTACTACACCGGCCCCAAGATCGTCGACGATGCCGCCAAGGCCCGCATGAAGGTTGCCCTGCAGCACATCCAGTCGGGCGGCTTTGCCAAGGCTTTCCGCGAAGACTACGAAAAGGGCTTCCCCTGGTTCAAGGCGCAAAAAGAAGCCAACCGCACCCACTCGATCGAAGTGGTCGGCCAAGAATTGCGTGCGCGCATGCCTTGGATCAAGCCGGTGATCATCTGATGATCAATGCGATGGCTTTTGCCTTTGCCGATAAAAACCCGTCGCAAGACGGGTTTTTTATTGGTTGGAGTGCCCGGCCGTTGTTTCAAGCAGGGCGAGCCATTGGGCCAAGCGCAAGTGGGGGGCATGCGCTTCACGATGGGCAAGATGGGCGGCCTGCCCCAAGCGTTCCACTTCGGTGGGGTCGCCAGCCAATTGGCCCAGCCAATCAGCCAGCGCCGCGCCGCCAGATCGCACAACGTCGCCGGTACGGCTTCGGGCGTCACCTCGAAGTCGTCGGTGACGAGGTCCACGATCGCCGGTGGCGGCTCGTCGAGCAGATCCATCGTCGGCATCGCCTCGGGTGGGTTGCGAGG
>CAZVNU010000164.1:0-4031 GCA_964628335.1 uncultured Phycisphaeraceae bacterium | reverse complement strand
CGCGCCGCCAGCCATGCCGGGGGCGAACACTTCACCACAACCGCTCTCGCGTACCACGCGGGCGACTTCGGCGCTTTCGTCCGCCACCACCGCCGCCGCGCGGCCGATGGCCAGCACGCCGTACAGTTTGCTGGGCACCACCAAGCCGGTGAAGGCCGGTGCCTGGCTGATCAAATGCACATCGGCCCGTGCCAATTGCGCCGCCAACGCTTCGCGCGGCAGGTAAGGCAGGAAGGAGATGTGCGCCATCGCATGCGCCTGGGTGAAGGCCTCAAGCGCGGGTCGTTGCTTGCCGCCGCCGGAAAAGAGGAACCGGATGCGCGCATCCTCTTTGAGTTGCAGCAGCGCTTGCTTGAAGGCCGAAACATCGTGGGCCAGGCCAAGGTTGCCGGCGTACATGACGGTCAAAGTAGACGCGGCGGCCCGCCGCGTGGATTCTTCAACGCGGCGGGCCGCCGCGTCTACTTTTTCCTCGGCCGCCCAAGGCCCGATCGACACCACTTGCGCCTCATTCACCCCCAACGCCCAAACTTGCGCCTGCATACACCGCCCCAGCACCACAACCTTGGCGCTGCGGTTGAGTGTGAAGCGATTGAGCGTACCCAGCAGCCTATCTGGCAATCCACCTTTTTTGAGCAATCCACCCGCCACCGCGACATGCGGATACAAATCCATCACCCAAGAGACCAAGCACCCACCCCGCAAGCGCGTGGTCAGCCAACCCGCCAAGCCGATCAGGGGGGGCGTGGTCAAGCAAATCACCACCTCTGATTGGGGCAAGCGCAGCATGCGCCAAGTGGCCAGCAGATAAAACAGGGCAAAGTCCGCCAAGCGCCCCAAGATGTTTTTCTTGCCAAACAGCGAGAGCCCCACGCGATGAATTTCAACCCCATCCACGGTTTCGTGCTTGGGTAAAGTCGCGCCTGTTCGACCATACACACTGCGCGAGGCCACCACCTGTACTTGGTGCCCATGCGCCACCAAAAAACGCGCCAAATCATGCGCATGTTGCGCGGTGGCCACCATGTCGGGGTGATAGGCTTGATTGATCAAAAGGATGCGCATGGAGGCGCAACTTTAGCGGAAAGCGTCCCCCATTCCCATCCCCATCTCTATTTCATGAAATTCCAAATCAAGGTGCGGTCTGAGCCGCCTTTTTTATCCGTTTCCGAATACCAGCCCGGGCAGGGGTAAACCGTGGATCCCACCTGGGTCTTAAGCGGCTGGGATTCCAGCGACAGATGGCCGTCTGCAAAAGCAATCAGCGCCGTGCGTCCGGGATTGCGCGGGCCGACAATGCCCTCGCTCAGCGAAAAAGTGGAGGCATTGGCGATGGACGATTGCCCTTCCATGTCTTCCGCTTGCCCATCACCGTAAACCACTGTGCGCGAGGGATGGCGGATCAGATTTTCAGGCGTGCGATAACGGCGGGCATTGTCATCGGCAAAGTTCGCGTTCATTTTGAAGGTTCGGTTGGCGGCCTGCCGGTTATCAGGAATATCCCCCCAAAAAGCCGATTGTTTCCACGGTTCATCATTGCGGTTTTGCCGCTGCGCCGCCGTTTGCGGCGGCGTCAAGCCCGCATAAGGGTCAATGGCGTTGTACCAAAGCGCCTGAATTCGAGCATCGGTGCCCATATCGCCAATGCCGCGAAAAGTCCCTTCGGCGGGTTTTGGAAAAAGACTTTTGTGGTCGTTCTTGTACAACTCCGTCATCAGCGAAATCTGGCGCAAATTCGCCTGGCTTTTCATCACCTGTGCCGAGCGTTTGGCGCGCGAAAGAACAGGAATCAAGATTCCCAGCAGCAAAGTGATGGCCGCCAGCGTCACCAGCAATTCAAGCAGCGTCAAGCCGTGGAAAAATTCAGATGCAATCTTTTTGCGCGGCACGAGTAAAAGGTTTGGAGCAAATGATGCGAAGATCCAAAATGATTCGCGGAAAGTTTAGCGTCTAAGCACTTTGCGTGCCAGTGCCAGCAGGCCCTCCGCTTTGCGGAAGCCCAGCCAGCGGTGCAGGGTGTGGTGGTAGGCCGGGTGCAGTTTCGGAATGGGCAGTTGCGCCTGCCGCCATTTGGCCAAGCCTTGCAGGGCCAAGCCGGTTTGGCCGTTGCGATGGGCGAAGGCCATGCTGGTGTAGAGTTGGTCAAACAGATAGCGGCGGACTTCGGGTGAGCCGAGGGTGGGGTTGGCCAGATATAAATCGGCGGAGTGGTTGAGTGAGACAAGTTGCCAGGAAATGCCGCTGCGCCGGGCTTGGCAGGCCAGGGAGTTTTCGTCCAGGCGCTTGAGCACCAAACGGATGGGGTGGTCGGCGACTTGCAGGTTCGGTTCCCGCAGCAACAGCCGGAGCATAAGATTCATTTCCTCGCAAGCCCGCAGGGCGGGCTGGAAGCCGCCCACCTTTAGGAACAGATCGCGGGTCATCAGCACGGTGTTGAAAGAAAATCCCTGGTTTGGCCAATAACCCCACAAACCGTTGGTTTGGACCGGATCTGGTGTTTGCGCCAAAATGCGGTCGCGCACGGCTTCTTGTTGTCCGTCCCAGAATCCTTCCGGCAGGCACAACCCCATGGTGACTTTGGCATCCACCACCGTTTGCAGCATGGTTTCCACGGCTTTGGGCAGCAACAGGTCATCGCTGTCAAGAAACCACAGCCATTCACCATGCGCCATGGATGCCCCGATGTTGCGCGCCACGCATTGCCCCATGTTGAGGGACTTGAACACCCGCACCCGGGCATCTTTGGCGGCATAGGTGTCCAGAATGGCGCAACTGTCGTCGGTGGAACCATCGTCCACCGCGATGACCTCGATGTCGGCGAAACTTTGCGCCAAGCAGGAATCCAGCGTTTCCGCCAGCACGCGCTGGCGGTTGTGGACGGGGATGATGATGGAAACGGTGGGCATGGGGGGATTATGCGGGTTGGCGGGCGGCGCGGGATTCCAGGCGTTCGATCAGTTTCTTGCCCAAGGCGATGCCGGGTTTTTCGATGAAGCGGTGGGTGAACATGGCGAGGGGAATGGAGAAGGCGATGCCCGTCAGACACAGCAGCCCGTTGGTCAGGGTGGTCCCCCAAGGTTGCTTCCCGGTGGCGGGGAAATGCGCATGCAGCCACTGCGCAACATCATTCATAAGGGGCTTTTGCAGGACAAAATGAACCACATACAAACTGTAGGAGAGTTTGCCAATTAAAACAGTGGCTGGATTGACCAGCAAACTGAAAGTGGGGCGCAACATGACAAGCAAAACGAGGAATCCAGCCATGATGCCGCCAAGCAGGGGTTTGATGCAAACAAAATAGTCCGCCCAAAAGCCGGTCAAGGTGGCGGGCTGTTTCTCGGGAGGCCACCACCTAAGTATCCATGCCATGACACCCAACCCCGCGAGAGCGGCAAGCGGCGGGATGATTTTTGTTTGCCATGAAGCAATGAGCCCTTCTCGGTAGAAGGCGAACAGCAGGAAGCCGATCAAAAACACGGGCAACTGGGAGGGGAGCCAGTAATAGTAGAAGGGGTGTGGTAGCGGCAATTGGTACAGATGATTGGCCATCCAAGCGAGGCCAAGCGCCCCCATCAAGGTGAGCGGCAGCCAAAGGAGAATTTGCGTCTTGCGGCTCAAGCAAAGGATGAGCAGGGGGAATGCGGCATAAAAAGCCACTTCCGTGCCAATGGACCAGCCGCCGCTCCAAGAAAAGGCTATTTTTGAAGGGATAAATCCGTGCAGGAACGCCAGATTGGGGAGGATGGCTTGGGCGGCGTTCGGGGTGTGGGGCAGATTCTGCCACGCATAAAAAAGAACACCCATCCAGTACAGCGGCGCGATGCGGGCCAGTCTGCGGACGGCAAAATTTCTTAACGGATGATGTTCGTTCCTGCGTCTTTGCCACGATAGGCACAAAGTCATTGCGCTGGCAATGAAGAATAATTGGACTCCATAGACACCGAGGCAGGACCATTGCATCAGGGGCCAAGGCGTGTCGGAAAATGCAAATTTGCGTCTGGAAATTCGCCAGATGTGGAAAAGTCGCGGTC
>CAZVNU010000163.1:4974-5623 GCA_964628335.1 uncultured Phycisphaeraceae bacterium | reverse complement strand
GCGGGTGGGGACACCCGCGCTCCAACAAGCCCGTGCGCTGTTGACCCGCCAGTCCTGACAAGTTCGGGTCTTGTTTGATTGTTGTGGTCTTGTTGGGTATGCTGCGGTCATGGCTTGGCCGATGATCGCTGAACTTGCCGATGGCGAACGCCCGCGCGAAAAGATGCGGGAGCGCGGTGCCGTGGCGCTGTCGGATGCGGAGTTGCTCGGCATCGTGCTGGGGTCGGGCTGCGAGGGGATTTCAGCGGTGGAATTGGGCCGCCAATTGCTGGCCGGGCAGAATCAATCGTTGGCGTCGTTGGCGCGGGCAGCGGCGCCGGTGTTGTGCCAGACCAAGGGCATCGGGCCGGCGCGGGCCTGTGCTTTGCAAGCGGTGTTTGAGTTGGCGCGCCGCATCGCGCGGGCCGAGCATGCCGGCGGGCGGCCAAGCATGGCCGATCCAGCGCAGGTGGCCCGCCACATCCGCCAGCGGATGGAGACGCCCATGCAGGAGGAATTCCATGTGCTGCTGTTGGACAGTCGCAACCAGCTGGCCCACTGGGCGATGGTGGCCCGGGGCATCCTGGACCGCACCAGCGTGCATCCGCGCGAGGTGTTCCGTCTGGCCATCACCCACGGCGCGGCCAGGGTGGTGGTGGCGCACAACCAC
>CAZVNU010000163.1:1429-4964 GCA_964628335.1 uncultured Phycisphaeraceae bacterium | reverse complement strand
CACCCGTCGGGCGACCCGTCGCCCTCCGCGGCGGATTTGGACATCACCCGCGCGCTGGTGGCGGCGGGGGCGGCGGTGGGCATCGAGCTGGTGGACCATGTGATCGTCGGCTCGGCGTTGGAAGGGCCGCTGCGGTTTGCGAGTTTGCGGGAGATGGGGCGGATGTAAGGGGAATGGGTGGGGTGCCACGGACAGCGGAGCGAAGCGCAGTCGTCCGTGGTTTCAGGGTTGGGAAAGCAAAACCCCCGCCCCAAAGATGTCTTGGGGGCGGGGGTTTGCGGTGGAACGGGGTGCGGATTAATCGCGGCCGCGCAATTTGGACAGCAACTTCAGGATTTCGATGTAGAGCCAGACCAAGGTGATCATCAGGCCCAAGGCCCCGAACCATTCCATGTGTTTGGGGGCGCCCTGCTCGGCGCCTTTTTCGATGAAGTGGAAATCAATCAGCAGGTTGGCCGCGGCGATGACGATGATGACCGCCGAGATGCCGATGGACAGGGGGCTGCCGTCGTGTAGGGCGGCCATGTGGACGCCGAAGAGTCCAAGGACGATGGTGGCCAAGTAGAAAACGCCCACGGCGATGGTGGCGGCGAAAATGGCGCCCATCACCTTGCCGGTGACCTTGATGATGCGGAAGCCGTACAGGGCCAGCACGCCCGCCATCACGCCGAAGGTGAGCAGCACGGCTTGCAGCACGATGTTGTTGAGCCCCGCGTTGTCGGTTTTCTCGCTGATCTTCGCCGAGATGATCATGCTGATGGCCCCCAGGGCCAAGCCTTGGCACAGGGCGTAAAGCGGGGCGGTGAATGGCGATGTCTTGGGTGCGAAGGTGCCGATCAAGGCGAAGACCAACGCCACGATGCCGCCGCCGAAGGCCATCGGCATGATCAGCGAATGGTCGTTGGCGCACCAGCGCCAGGCCAGCGCCGCCGTCACAAAGGCCAAC
Source organism: uncultured Phycisphaeraceae bacterium (assembly GCA_964628335.1). Classification (GTDB taxonomy): domain Bacteria; phylum Planctomycetota; class Phycisphaerae; order Phycisphaerales; family Phycisphaeraceae; genus CANIYR01. The sequence goes on along the minus strand of CAZVNU010000163.1, from coordinate 4,018 downwards.
GCCAGCAGCACGCCGGTCTTGGCCGCCGTGCCGTGGACGGTCATGGTGTTTTCGCGTGAGAGTTCGCTGCCGAAGTCAATTTTGTCGAATTTGGAGAGGGTGGGGTTGGCCATGGGGGGATCCTGGGAAATGGCGGCTTGGGCCGCCCGGGCAATGAGGGTGGGATGCGGACGATGTTAACGCCGTGAAAGACGCCATTTTTGCGAATTTTCAGGCCAGTTTCCCATGGATGAAGTGCGCCAAGGTGGCGACATCCTTCATGGTTTCCGGCCCCAACTTGTCGTTCGGGATGCGCACGCCGAAGTGTTTCTCGATGCTGGAGACCAGCAGCAGGAAATCGAGCGAGTCAAGGTCGAGGTCGCCGGCGGAGAGGCTGGTGGTGGCGGTCAGATCGACACCCTGCAACTTGAGGTCGCGCTTGACGATGTCGAGCAGTTGGGATTGAAGTTCGTCAAAGGATGGTTTGGGCATAGGAAGGGATTTTATCGGGGAAAAAGTAGACGCGGCGGCCCGCCGCGTGTTTTTTGATGTGAATTTTCAACGCGGCGGGCCGCCGCGTCTTTTTTCCGCCCACCACAGCACCGGCATGATGCAGGTGAAACTGGCGAACACCGCGCCGGCCACGCCGACTGTGGTGAGTTGCCCCAACTCACGCACCGCCGGGGTGGATCCGAACGCCAAGGCGCCGAATCCGATCAGGGTGGTCAGGGCGACCATCAGCATGGCCAAGGTGTCTTTCCTCAGTTCATTCAGCACTTGGTCGGGACCTTGGCCGGCGCGTTCCCGGGCGAACAGCACCAGGAACAGGTTGCCATCCACCCCGGCGCCCATGATCAGCGGCAGGGCGGCCAGGGTGATGGCGTTCCATTCGATGCCCTTGAGGTAGGCCAAGGAGGCGGCGGCCAGCAAGCCGGTCAGCGAGGGGATGAGCGAGAGCGCGGTATCCAGCACTTTGCGGCAGGTCAGGGCGTGCCACAGGAAAATGCCCAGGGCGGCCAGGACCAAGGCCAGCGGCAGATCTTCGCGCACTTGCGCCCGCATGACGACCGAGAGCACATCGGGACCGGTCAGCACCACGCCGGGCACCGGCGCCACCTTGAGGCGCAACTGGCCGATGTCGGCATCGCGGGCGTCGGCACTGTCCCAGACGGCGGTGGGGATGAGGATGGCCAGGGTTTCGGTAAAGGTAGCGGCGGCATCTTGCCGCCGGATAGTTTTCGGCAACACCATCCCCGCCAGGTTTTTCGGCAAATCCGCGAAGGTCGGCGCCGGGAAATCCAGGTTGTCGCGCACGAAGGCGGCGTAGGCGGCGAAGCCCTTGGGGTTGAACCCCTCCGCCTTGGCGGCGGCGAGCAAGCGTCCGGAGGCGACCTCGCCGGTGGGGAGGGGGGGCGGACCTTGGTCCCCATGGCCGGCCACGGACGGCCGTTCCTGGGGCACCAAATCCCCCACGCTCATCACGCGGAAGCCGGCCGCTTGCCCGACCTCGCGCAACTTGGCGCAGGTCGCCAGCAATTGCGCCCGCGATTCGGCCTTGACCAGTGCCAGCGCCGCGCCTTCGCTCTTGCCGAAATGCTTGGCCATGCGCTCCTGCGCTTCCAAGGCCGGGTTGGGCGAGGGATGCAGCGCGTACAGGCCCACGCCCTGGGCCGGATTCAGGTAGCCGGCCAGCGTGCCCGCGCCGCCCAGGACGCAAAGGACGGCGAAGACCGTCAACATCCATCGGGGCCTTTGCGCCGTCCATGCCGCCAGACGCCCGACTTCGAAGCGGGCTTCCATCGGTTGCGGCGGCGCCGCGTGCATCCGCCGCTTGGCCTTCCATCGGCCGATCAACAGCAGCGCCGCCGGCAGCAGGGTGATGGACGCGACGAAGGCGGTGAACAAACACAGCGTCGCCAGCAAGGCCAGTTGCTTCATCGCCGGGGTGCGGGTGCAGGCGATGGCGGCAAAGCCCATGCAGGCCGAGATGCAGGCGCCCAGAAGCGGCATGAACTGGTCGGTGGTGGTATGGCGGGCGGCGGCGGTTTCAGCCATGCCCTCGCGGCGCAGGCGTTGGTGGTGGTGCAGGGACTGGATGGCGTAATCAATGCCAAGACCGCTCAGGATCGCCCCGGCCACCGCCGTCAGCGGGGTGATGCGCCCGCAGACCAGGGCGTAGATCCCGAACCCGACCAGCAGCGGCAGGAAGGTGCAGGCCACCAGCAGGTGCAGGCCGTGCGGACGGCGGTAGATGATGAAATAAGCCAGCAGGATGAGGGCGACGGTTTCAAAGGTGCTCCAGGTGAAATCGTGTTTGGCCACCCGCGCGCTGGTGGCGGCCAAGGCGTAGGGGCCGGCCAGTTCAAGGCGCAAGTTTTGCGTTTGCGCCTCGGTGCGCACGGTTTGCAAAGCCCGCTCGGCACCGCCGAACAGGGCCTCGGTGTAGGGCATGTCGGTGGCGGCGCGGGTGCCTCACAGGTGGATCACGGCGCACAGGCCGTCTTTGGAGAGTTCAAAGGCCTGGCCGGCATCGGCACTTGGTTTGGCCATGGATGAAAAATCAGCGCCGCCATTGCCAGTCGCCTTCATCGCCGGAAAGGCAAGCGGCAT
>CAZVNU010000163.1:0-1419 GCA_964628335.1 uncultured Phycisphaeraceae bacterium | reverse complement strand
CGCGCAAATCCAAGGGGTCTTTGGCCATTTGGCGGCCGATTTCACCGGCCGCGCCGGGCGCATTCAAGCGGGCGCGCAGCAGGGCGAAACGGGCCCGCATCTCTTTTTCACTCAGGCGCTCCTGCAAGGCGGGCAGCGCTTCCGGCGGCAGGTACGACACGGCGCGGCGGATGGCGAAGGTTTCGATGAAGCGCCGCACTTCCTGCGCCGGCGGCGGGCGCACTTCGGCACCGATTTTCTTGAGTTCATCCGAGGCCGTCAGGGCTGCCGCCGTCCGCTCGGCCTGTTGCCGCAAGACCGCCGGCGCAACTTGCGCCCCGTCCTTGGCGGTGATGACGATCAGCAATTCATCCGCCAGCGCGTAATGGTCCATCACCTGGTTGAAGGCGCTGGCCTCCGGGCTGCTGTCGCCCAGCATGTCGGACAGGCGCGCGCCCGGCTCCAGCCGCAGGCAGGCCAGGCCGGAGAGCAGCACGGCCAGCAGCCAGGCACCCACCACGCGGGCCGGATGTTTGGCGACCAACTGGCCAAGGGATTGGAGGAGGCGGGGGAATAGCGACATGGTTTATTGGGGTTTCAACAACACGGCGTTTTTGGGCGGGGTGAACACGGCGGCGGGCAGCACGGGATTGGCTTCCATCTTTTGCGCCTCAAACGAAAACCGGCGCCCGCCGGGCGCAGTCGCTGCCAACTTGCAGGGCAGGGGGAACACCGCGCCATCGGCGGCGGTGATGGGGGCGTGCTCCAGGCGCAATGGCACCGGGCCATCAGGGGTGGTGAAATCAAAGGTCAGCGGCACCAAGGCGGCTTTGTGCACGGTGGCTTTGGCGCGGCCTTGATCGTCTAGGCGGACGGTGAAGGTGCCGGCGTTTTCCCGGACGACTTGCGCCTTGGCCCATGCCTGGCCACCGGAGAATTGCTGCAAGCCTTTGGCCATTTGCGCCAGCCCGTGATTGGCGGCGGGCGCATCGGCTTTTTTCTCGCGGCCATCCACCAGCCACACGCCCTGGTCATTGAGGGTGAGGTCAAACGCGGTGCGCCCCAACTTGGAGGCTTGCAGGCGCAACTTGGGCGGCTGGCCGGGTGTGGCTTGCATCACCAAGATGGCTTCCAACAGCACTGACTTGTCGGCGGATTCTTCCAGCTTGAGGGTGCCGCGCAAACGCATCGAGGTCAATTGGGCGTCCCGCGCCGCCATGGTTTGCAAGGCGGCGCGACTGCCTTGCCAAGGATGCGCAGGCAGGCCCGCGCCCGGTGAGCCGGTGGGGGCTGTTGGGGTGGAGAGGCAGCCGGCAAGCAACAGGCAGGGCAGCACAGGAAAAAGGGCGCGCATGAGGCGCGCATGATAGGTCAAAGGCTTTTTGTTTTGGCTCTTCCGGGATTTCAGTGGGTAGCCGTCGGGCAGGGTAGCAGGCGCAT
>CAZVNU010000162.1:0-5694 GCA_964628335.1 uncultured Phycisphaeraceae bacterium | reverse complement strand
GGGGTTCCTTTTCAAAGGGATGACGCGCGTGACCCGCCAGCCCTGGGACAAGTCAGAGCCGGCAGCCAGCCAGCCAGCCCCAATGAAAAACGCCGCGCCAAGAGGCGGCCGGACTTTCACACTGAAACGAACTCCCTTAGGGCTGCTCCGATCAAGGCCTGACCCGGTTCGAGAGCCGTCCCATGCTGGGCCCGGCCGCCCCTTGGCGCGGCGAATGCCACCCAAGAGGGGGCGGAGAGTATAGTGCCTGCCATGCCTGCCCGCCTGTCACCCTTGCTGATCCTCCCCCTACTTTGCGCTGCACCCCCTCGCGCACCGGCGCCGACCTTTTGCGCGACCCCAATACCCGCGTCACCCGCTCCGGATGGCACATGTTCGAGGGCATGGACGACCGCAAATCCAGCAAGTCGGTGCGCAAAGAAACATCCGGGTCGCATGACCCAAGGGCCAGCCACGGTTGGGGGCTGAGTGTCGCCGTGTTTGACGGCATCGACCGCCTGGCCCGCGCCCGGCAACTGGTGCTGACCCACCAAGTGGACAAAGCCCTGTTCGCCGAAAAAGACGGTTCGGTGGAGGTTTTCATCGGCCACTACGACCGCCCCGACAGCGCCGATGCGCAAAAGGAAACGCACCGCTGGCAGCGGATCGAAGGCAAAGCCGGCGAAGAATTCCACCCCTTTGCCAGCGCGGCCATCCGCCCCCTGCCCTCGGCCCACAAACCCGCCGGCGACGACCCGCTCAATGTGGATCAATTCCACGGCTACGCCACCTATCTGGTGGCCTTCTACACCGAGGACTTCGGCAAAAACTGGCGCGAAGAAGCCAAACGCGTGGCCAAGCTGCTGCGCCAGGAAGGCCCCGACGGCAAAGGCCCGGTGGAGGCGTATTATCGCATCCATGAAGATGAAAAAGAATCCGCCGTATTGGTGGGCCTGTTCACCCGCCACGATCACTGGGTGAGAAAACAGGAAGCCGGCCAAAACTTTTTCACCGAAGGGCCAGGCCCGGCGGTGGAGGAAGTGGCGGTGCGCTTTCCCCACCTGCTGCACAACAACAAAAAAATCCCGTCGCCAGGCGCGGCCGGCGAAGCGGTGGTGTTCCAGAAACCGCAGTTGGTGGAATTGCTGGAGTAAGGAGGGTCGGCTTTGGCCGACCAGCTCCGCATTGGACCCACCGGAAAACACCCAAGCAAGCGAAAGATGCCGGCTTGCTCCATGTTTTCACTCGATTAAAAAGCCATCTGGTCGGCCAAAGCCGACCCTCCTACACCGCCTCATAGCCGGCAATCGTCAGCCCGAAGCCCGACAGCGCGTTGGGCTGCACCGGGTGGTTGCTGATCAGACGCAACTGGCGCAGGCCCAAATCGCGCAGAATCTGCGCGCCGATGCCGTAGGCATGGCGCATGCCGCCGGGCGTGCTGGGCACCGCCTCGCCGGGGCGGATCATTTCGCTGCGGCTGGCGGTTTCGTCCGGGTTGAGGTTCAGGCTCTGCAAGCGGCCAAGCAAGCCGGTGCCCACGCCGTCATGGCGCAAATACACCAGCGCGCCGCGCCCCTCTTGCTGCAGTTTTTCCAGCGCCTTTTGCACCATGCGGTCGGAGCCGTCACCCAGTTCGCCCAGCACATCGGCCAGAATGTCCTGGCGGTGCACGCGCACCAGCACCGGTTCTTCAACCACCGGCACCTGGCCCTTGGCATCGGCCACCCCGATGCCCCCGCAGGTGATCGCCAAATGCGGCAGGGTATCCACTTCGGAACGGTAGGCGAACAGATCGAATTCCCCCACCGCTGTTTGCAGTTTGGCGGTCTCGACCCGGCGCACCAGCGAATCGCGCTCCAGACGGTAGCCGATCACCTCGGCCACCGAAGCGATGCGGATGCCGTGCTTGGCGCAAATCTTTTTCAAATCCTCCTGGCGGGCCATGGTGCCGTCTTCGTTCATCACCTCGATGATGACGGCCGCCGGCCGCAGCCCGGCCAAGCGGCACAAATCCACCGAGCACTCGGTGTGGCCGGCGCGCACCAAACAGCCACCGGTGCGCGCCCGCAGCGGGTGCATGTGGCCGGGGCGCACCAAATCGCCGGGGCGCGAGAGCGCATCGGCCAAGACCCGGCAGGTGGCGGCGCGATCGAAGGCCGACACCCCGGTGGAAACGCCAAAGCGCGGCCCGGCATCCACCGACACCGTATAGGCCGTGGTGCGCCCGCTGGTGTTGACCGCGCTTTGCGGTTGCAAATCAAGGGCGGCGCAAATCTCCGGCGCCAGCGCCACGCACATCATGCCACGCGCCTCGCGCAGCATGAAATTCATCGCCTCGGGGGTGGCTTTTTCGGCCGCCAACACCAAATCGCCCTCGTTTTCACGGCCCTCATCATCCACGATGAGGACCATTTTTCCGGCGGCAAGATCGGCAAGGATGGCGGGGATGGAGTCCATACGGGCACTTTAAGCGGGAACCGGGTGCAGGGTGAGGCGGATAAACCCTTGAGGCAAATCGGGAAAGCCCTGCCGACGCACAGCAGGGCTGGGGCTGCCGACCCGCCAACCCCGGGCGTCTGCCTTGAAAAAACAATCCGCCGCAATAACGCCACGAGCCCATGCGTTGAACCGTCACCGACTGGATGTCCCAGTCCACCCTCCTTTAAGGACCCCCATGCTTCGCCTCTCCTCCCTCGCCCTGCTCGCCGCCCTTGGTTTCGCCTCCTTCAACCTGACCGCCCATGCCGAAGACGCCCCGAAAGATGCGCCCAAGCGTGGCCACAAAGAAGGCGGCAAAGAAGGCCGCAACGCCCACATGCGCGAGCGCATGCATGCCATGCTGTTCAAAGGCATCACCCTCAGCGACGACCAAAAGTCCGCGCTGAAAAAAATGAAAGAAGACGGCAAGAAAGGGCGCGAAGTCGCCCAAAAGGACGGCGAGAAGAAAAAGGGCGAAAGGCCCGACCCAGCCAAGCGCCTTGACGCCATCCGCGCCATTTTGACCGCCGACCAAGTCAAGGTTTTCGACGAAAACATCAAGCAGATGGAAGCCAAACGCGCCGAGATGAAGGAAAAAGGGCGCAAGGGCGACGGCGAACGCGATGGCAAGCCCGAGGGCAAGCGCAAAGGCAAGCCTGAACGCAAGCCCAAAGCCAAGTAAGCCACGCCAAACAAACGAACCCCAAGCAGAAACCGGCCCGCAAGGGCCGGTTTTGGGGTTTGGAATCAATGTGGCTCAAGCCTGTGCCTGGCGGCCCCGGCGGCGGGTGGGCCGGCGCAGCGGTGTCGAGGCTTGCGCCCGGGGCGCGTCTGCGCAAACTCGGAATGGGGCGCCAGCCAAACCCGCTCACAGTTCCACCACCTCGTTGATCTGCGGCAGATGGGCATGGATGCCGTGGGCGTCGAACAACCCGCTGGCCAAGGCCTGGCGCGGCTTGTCTTCGCCGTGCACCAGCATCACGCGCGGTTTTTTCCGCATGTCTTTGGCGCTGGCCATCCAATTGATCAAACCGCTGCGCCCGGCATGGGCGCTGAAACCGCCCAGGGTGTGGATCTGCGCCTTGACCGCAATCAGGTCGCCCAGCACCGACACTTCCTTGTCGCCATCCACCAACCGGCGGCCCAGGCCGCCCTTGGCTTGGTAACCGGCAATCACCACATGGGTGTTGGGGTCGCGCAGGCCGTAGCGCAGGTGGTGCAAGATGCGCCCGCCGGTGCACATGCCGGCGCCGGCGATCACCACGAAGGGGCCTTTGGCATCGTTGATGCGCTTGGAATCCTCTGCCTTGGGACAGGCTTTGAACCACTTGACTTCGCCGATGGCGCACACGCCGCCCAAGTGCTTGGAATTGTCATCGTGCAATTCGGGGTGATGGCAATAAATGGCGGTGGCACTGATGGCCATCGGGCTGTCGAGATAAACCGGCATCTCGGGCAGTTCGCCGGCCTTGAACATTTCGCCGATCAAATACACCAGCAGTTGCGAACGGCCCACGGCAAAGGAGGGGATCAGCACCCGCCCCTTGGTCGCCACCGCACCTTGAAGGATCTCCTTGAATTGCGCCACCGTCGCGTGGAAAGATCGGTGCTCGCGGTCGCCATAGGTGGATTCAAGCAGCACCAGATCGTCGCCCTCGCCGAAAAAAGGCTCGGCATCGCGCAAAACGGGGATGTTGGCCGGGCCCAAATCGCCGGAGAAAGACACATGCCTGACCGCCCCCCCATCCTCCAGGCGGGCGCGCAAATGGGCGGAACCCAAAATGTGGCCCGCCTCCTTCATGGTGAAGCTCACGCCGGGCGCCACATCGAAAGACTCGTCGTAGGGTGCGGGTTTCATCAAACGCAAGATGGCCTCGACATCGCGCTCATCCCAATCGGCACCGGGCAGGCGCGGCGCATCGGTGGGCAACGGTTTGACCCCGGTGCCGATGGCGCCGGTGCCCTGGCGTCTGCGCTCCAAACGGGCCAAATCCTGCAGATGGATGTGGCAGGCATCGCGCAGCAACAGGCCGCACAACTCAATGGTGGCTGGCGTGGCCCACACCGCACCCTTGAAGCCGGCGCGGATCAAGAGCGGCAACCGCCCCGTGTGATCAAGGTGCGCATGGGTGAGCACGATGGCATCCAACGCCTCGGGCTTGAGCTGCTCCGGCACCCCATTGAGCCTTTCGCCCTGGCGGGATTCCCCTTGAAAGGTGCCAAAATCCACCAGCACGCGGGCCTTGGAGGTTTCAAGCAGATGGGCGGAACCGGTGACATGGCCGCTGGCGGCGCCAAGGAAGGTAATTTTCATGCGCCTAATGTAGCGGCGGCATCTTGCCGCCGTCAATCAAAAACCCACAATTCCACACCCCCGCCTATATCCCACGGCTGGCTTGGTGCAAGGCCCAGCGACGGCGGCAAGATGCCGCCGCTACATTCAGCCCCACGCACACGCACCAGGCCCACAGGCAGGTGATGAGCGTGTGGCTGAAATAATGGTCCCCCATGGCCATCTTGTAAACGCCGGTGCCCCAGCCCACGGTCAGGCCAAGCAGGATACCCAGCCAGCACCAACGCCCAGGCAGCACGAAGAACAATGCAAGCAGCGCAAAGCCACCGCTGGCATGGCCGGCGGGAAACCCCTTGCCCACGCTCAGATGCTCGGCGGCGCGGCGCGCCAAAAACTCGGGCGGATACTGCTCAAGCACCCGCACATGGGGCGCCAGTTTGGAGCCCACCGCCGGGTAGCGCGCCATGTCGAAGGGCACATGGATGTCGGTCACGGCCTTGCACAACCCCACCGAGCCGGAGATCAGCGCCACGCAGACGAGGAGATAAAGCAGCCGGTGCTTGTCGGCATACCAAGCCTGCGCTTGCCCCCGCGCCCGCCACTTGGCGGCAGGCACGCACAGCAACCCGACCAGCACGGCGGCAAAGCCATACAGGCCGACCAACACCCCGTCATACAGCAGGAACTTCCACGGCTGGGCCCGCTTGTCCACCAGCCATTGTCGGGTCTCGAAGTTGAAAAAAAGGTCCTGGATCCACAGGTCCAACGGCAGGCCGCCCACCTTGATTTCCAGCGGGGTCGGCTCCAATACCACAAATACCAGCGCCAAAACGGCAAAGCAAAACCAAGGCGAAAGCAACAGGCGGCGCAGCGACATGGCGATTATTTTAGGGCTCTTCCGGGATTTCAGTGGGTCCAAGGGGTAATTCCGGCACAATGCCCGG
>CAZVNU010000161.1:4777-5706 GCA_964628335.1 uncultured Phycisphaeraceae bacterium | reverse complement strand
GGACGCTGGCACATTATTTTGGCGGTTGCTCGTCCCCTCCCTGACGGTCGGGGTTCTTTTTCAAAGGGATTGCGCGCGTGACCCGCCAACCCCTTGCAGAAGAGAAGCCCCTGGTCCCTCTGCAACGGCCTTCCCTCGTAAGATGCCGCCCCCATGCCCATCGTCTCCCTCAACGGCGCGTTCATTCCCCATCCGCAGGCGCAACTGTCCATTGACGACCGGGCGGCGCTGTTCGCCGACGGCGTCTACGAAGTCATCCGCTGCCAGCACGGCAAACCCTTCGCCCTGGCGCGCCACTGCCAGCGCCTGCGCGAAAGCCTGCTCGGCATCGATCTGGCCGAGCCGCCGGGCTTTCTCGAGGGATTGCCGGCGCTCATCGCCGGCCTGCTGGCGCAAAACCGCCTCAGCGACGCCAAAATCTACCTGCAGATCAGCCGCGGGGTGGCGGCGCGCAACCATGTCTACGACCGCGCACCCGCGCCGACCATCCTGCTCACCGCCGACCCCATTGCGCCCTATTCCGCCCATGCGCCGGTCAAAACCATCGCCGCCATCACCACCGAAGACATCCGCTGGGCCCGCTGCTGCTGGAAGACCCTGATGCTGCTGCCCAACACCCTGGCCCGCACCGCCGCCGACCGCGCCGGCGCCGGCGAGGCGTTGTTTGTGCGCCACGAACCGGGGGCGCGGCGCGTCACCGAGGGCAGCGCCACCAACGCTTGGGCCGTCATCGGCGGCGTGCTGCGCACCCATCCGGCCAGCCAGTGGATTCTGCCGGGCATCACCCGTCTGACGCTGCTCGAAGAGGCCAAAGCTGCCGGCATCGCCACCCAGGAGCAGGCCTTTGCCCCCGAGGAACTGGCCGGCGCCAGTGAATGCTTCGTTTCCGGCACCGTCACCGGGGTGGCGGCGGTGGTGGCGGTGGATGG
>CAZVNU010000161.1:0-4767 GCA_964628335.1 uncultured Phycisphaeraceae bacterium | reverse complement strand
CAGCCCCAAGGGCGGCACGGGCAAGACCACGCTGGCGGCCAACCTGGCCGTGTGCATGCGCCAGCAGGGGCAAACGGTGGTGGCGGTGGATGGCAACCCCATCGGCAATGGCGCGGTGGGCCCGGTGACCCGCCAGTTGTTCGACCGGCTGGCGGTACGGGTCGACCGTGAATGCGTGTGAAAATCCCGCTCTCCCGCCTTGCCACCCGCCGCTTGCCGCGCTACCCTACCCCATAACTTTCCGGCGCTCCCGAGCGCCTTTCCCCCTTTCTGGAGTTCTCCCATCGCCCTCGGACGCCCCCGCCCCGCGCAAAAAGACACAGGCAAACGCCTGCGCATCAACGACCGCATCCGCCTTTCGCCGGTCCGCCTGATTGATCAGAACGACGAGCAAGCCGGCGTTTTGGATCTGCAAGACGCTTTGCGCAAAGCGCAACTGGCCGGCCTTGACCTGGTCGAAATCGCACCCGACGCCCGGCCGACGGTGTGCAAGATCATGGACTACGGCAAGTACAAGTATGCCCAGGCCAAAAAGGAGCAGAAAGCCAAGTCGCACGCCAAAAAGAGCGAACTCAAAGAGCTGCGCATGCGCCCGGTGATCGACAAGCACGACTTTGAACTCAAGGTCAAGCACGCCCGCGAGTTTTTGCTCGACGGCAACAAGGTGCAATTCGTCATGCAGTTCAAGGGCCGCGAAATCGCCCACAAGGACATCGGCCAACGCACCATGGCCTCGGCCATCGAATTGCTGGCGGACATCTCCAAAATCGAAGGCAACCCCACCTTCATGGGCAAGCGCTACATTTTGATTTTGACCCCGGATTCCACCGGCGCCGTCAAAAAAGCCATCGCCGCGCCCAAGGCTGCCGCAGCGGCCGCCGCTGCCGCTGGAACCGCCGTGGCCCCCAAGCTGCAACTGGACACCGGCGTGGAGGCCCCCGCCCCCGCCGTGCGCAAAACGCTGCTGCCGCCGCGCAAATAACGCGCCCATCGCCAAGCCAGCCAAGCCATTTGAAAACAACGCGCGTTCCAAAATGGAACGCGCGTTGTTTTCAAATGGGTCCACTGCCAACGCGGCGGGCCGCCGCGTCTACTTTACAATCCCCGCCCCATGAGCAACCTTTACGACATCCTCTCCGAGCGCGGCCTGGTCTCGCAGTGCACCGACGCCGACATCCGCAAACGCCTCTCCACCCCGGTGGCGGCGTATTGCGGCTTCGACCCCACCGCCGACTCGCTGCATGTCGGCTCCTTGGTGCCCATCATGGGCCTGGCCCATTTGCGCCGCTGCGGCCACCAGCCGGTGGTGCTGGTGGGCGGGGCCACCGGCCTGGTCGGCGACCCGTCGGGCAAGAGCGAAGCGCGCAAGATGCTGACGGTGGCGGATGTCAACCACAACGCCGACCGCATCGCCGCGCAAATCGCCAATGTGTTCAAGAATGCCCGCATCGAGGGCGGCTTCACCTTGGTCAACAACGCCGATTGGATCGCCGACAAGACCTGGCTGGAGATCCTGCGCGAAGTGGGCGCCAAGATGAGCGTCAACCGCATGCTGTCGATGGATTCGGTCAAGGGCCGCCTGGCGTCGGAAGACGGCATTTCGTATTTGGAATTCTCCTACATGCTGATGCAGGCCTATGACTTCATGCATCTGAACCGCACCCACCAGTGCACCCTGCAACTCGGCGGCCAGGACCAGTGGGGCAACATCGTGATGGGCATCGAACTGGCGCGCAAGAGCGACGGCGCCGCCTTGGCCGGCCTGACCTTCCCCCTGGTCACCAAGAGCGACGGCGGCAAATTCGGCAAGAGCGAACAGGGCAACATCTGGCTGGATGTCAAGCGCACCGGCGTGTTCGACTTCTACCAGTTCTGGCGCAACACGCCCGACGCCGATGTCGGCCGTTACCTTGGCTTCTTCACCTTTTTGCCGATGGACGAAGTGCGTCGCCTGGCCGCCCTGGAGGGCGCGCGGATCAACGAGGCCAAAAAGATCCTGGCCTTTGAAGTGACGAAATTGATCCACGGCGAAGAAGAAGCCCACAAAGCGGCGCAGGCCGCCAGCCAGGCTTTTTCAACCGCCCACGACGGCTCGGCGGAAGGCATTCCCTCGGCACCTTTGCCCGGCGCGGAACTGGCGCCCGGCATCGGCCTCTTGGCACTCTTGGTGCGCGCCGGGTTGGCCAAAAGCAATTCCGAAGCCGCCCGCCATGTGGCCGGCGGGGGCGTGAAATTGAACGGCGAAAAACAAACCGATGCCAAGCGCACCCTGGGCGCGCCGGATGCCAAGGACGGCAAGCTGGTGCTGCAATTCGGCAAAAGATTGTTCCGGTTTGAAGTGGTTGGCTAACCGGCCGGCCCGGGGGATGGCCCTGGCGCTGGCGCTTCCCGCGCGCTTGCGCCCCAACGAAAACCCCCCGGCAAGCCGGGGGGTTTTCGTTTTATCATCACTGTTCACCGACCGGCGCCGCCCCGGCCGTGCGCCCGCGCCGGCGGGTCGGCCGGCGCAGCAGGAGCAGGCAGCCCATGCCCAAGAGGGCGAAGGAGGCCGGCTCGGGCACCAGGTAATAGGTCTTGCCGCCGTCCCAGGTCACCACCGACTGGCCGCGGGCCAGGCCCTCGGCGGACAGGACGAAGTTCGGCGCCGCCCCGCCGTTGGCCACATTTGATTCGAAGATCTTGATGTAGTAATGCGAGCCGGCGGCGGGCATGTCGCCGGGGTTCAATTCGTTGATTTCGAAGGTGGACCCGGACAAATCAAGCGAGGCGGCATCGGTGATGCTGATCAAATCGCCGTCCATGCCGGAATAATCGACATCGAACAGGTAGGTGCCGGCGAGGTCCACCGTCGGCGCGCTGATCGCCAGGGTGTCGACCGTGCCGAAATTGCCGCCGGTGATCTGGCCGGCGACGGTCAACGACGCGGTGGTGATGCCGCCGGAGCCGCCCAGGCGGCCGCCGGCGCCCACGGTGTAGGCGCCGGCGCCGGCGGCATGGGTGCCGTTGACCAGCAGGGTGCCGTCGTTGACGGCGGTGGCGCCGGTGTAGGTGTTGGCGCCGGAGAGGGCCAGGGTGCCGTCGCCTTCTTTGGTCAGGGCGCCGCCGGCGATGCCGCTGACAACATCGGCCCCGATGGCCAAAGTGCCGTCGGCGGCAATGGTGAAGGTGCGGGGACCACCATCAAGATCCACATTGCCGCTGTTGGCGGCCACGCCGCCGTTGGCGATGGTGTTGGTGGTGGCGTCCGTCACGCTGACATCGCCGTTGAGCAGCAGCTTGCCGGCCACGGCGGCGTCGGAGTTCAGGGTCAAGGTGGCGCCGTTGGACATTTCAAGCCCATTGGGCGCGACGCCCGGGGCGTCGAGCTGCAGCACGCCGCCGGTGGCGCCGCCTTCCACCGTGTTGGTCCCGCCGGAGATTTGAATGTGGCGGTCAACCACCAAGCCGCCGTCATTGACGGTGTTGGTGCCGCCGTTCCAGACCACGCTGGCGCCGGTGCCGATCAACTGGCCGGTGCCGGTGGTGAAAGTGCCGCCGTCGTTGACGAAACGGCTGATGGTTTCCATCCGGCCGTTGAGGTCGAAGGTGCCGGTGGTGAGTTCGATGGTGGCGTCGTCGCCGATCTGCTCGTTGGCCAGCAGGCGCAGGGTGCCGCCGTTGACCAGGATGTCGGTGGTGCCGGTGTCGCCGTCGCCGGCGATGGCGGTGACGCCGGCCGTTTTGTTGAGGGCCAGGGTGCCGTCGCTGACGGTGGTCAGGCCGGTGTAGGTGTTGGCGGCGGCGCCGGAGAAGGTCAGGGTGCCGGCGCCGGCCTTGTTTAGCGTGCCGCCCGAGGTGAGGTCGATCAGTTGCGCCGAGACGGTGCCGGTCTGGCCGGAAACGATGTCGAAGGTGTGCGTGCCGGTGGAGGCCAACCTGATCTTGAGTCCGGTGGCGTCCGAGGTGGCGGAGCTGATGGTCAGGTTCGTCACACCGAGGTTGGTGATCGTGCCGTTGTTCCAGTTGAAGGTGCGGGTGGCAGCGGTATTGGCGGTGCCACCGTTGGCGATGGTGGTGGCTTCGAGGGTGCCGCCATTGTCCAGGTTGAAGGTGCCGCTCACCCCAATGGTGTTGGAGGCGCTGCGTTTGTCGCCCAAGGTGAGCGTGGTCACTTGCACGGTGCCCGATCCGGTGGTAAAGGTGCCCGCCGCCGTGGAGTTGATTGTGTAAGTACCTCCAGCCGTATCCTGACCGAGGATCATGGTGGTGGCGGTCAAGTCGCCGGAGCCCATGGTGAAGCTTCCCGTGGCGTTTCCGGCATCGTTTGCGCCATTATTGCGGGTGCTGCGCCCCACGATCAGGGTGCCAATCGTTCCACCGGTATCGCCCAGGAAGTTCGCGTTGCCGATCTGGTTGCCACCCACGGCCCCGGTGCCTTGGGAGGCGACCACCATGTTGGTCGCATTAACGGTCAGGGGCATGCCCAAGGAGCCGAAGTCCATGGTTGCCGATGAACTGGCACCAGAAGACCCAAAAATATTGATGTTGGTCGCAGCCAAAATCCCACTGCCGGTCACCGCACCGGTGAATGTGCCGGGCGAGAAGCTCAGTGTGGCCAAGGTTTGATTGGTGGAGCCGATGTCCAGCGTGCCTGTGGTTCCTCCGAAGTTCACCGTGCCGGTGCTGAGAAGGCGGTTGTTGCCACCGGAGAGGGCGAGCGTGCCGCCGTTGATGTTGGTGCCGCCGGTGTAGGAGTTGGCACCGGCACGCTGACCCTCACCGGCGCCA
>CAZVNU010000160.1:0-5778 GCA_964628335.1 uncultured Phycisphaeraceae bacterium | reverse complement strand
GGGGTTCCTTTTCAAAGGGATGACGCGTGTGACCCGCCAGCCCTGGGGTCATTGAAATCGAACAATCAGGGGTTAGGATGGGCGCCATGTCCACGACTTCCGCCGCCCGCGCCTACCTCCGCCATTTTCGCCAATGGCCCAAGGCCTTGGCCCGCCCGGTGGTGGTGCTGTCGGGCTGGGGTGATCCCGGGGTCATCGCCGCCCAGGTGGCGCGCGACATCCGCCGCGCCACCGGCGATGTGCGGGTGACGGACATTTCCTTTTTCTGGCAATTCACCATGCACGATTGCCGGGCCAGGGTGGTGCAGCGGGTGCAGGCGCTCTGGCCAAGCGCCAACGCCGGTGAAACGGTGGAGGTGGATGTGGTGGGCCACTCGATGGGCGGCCTGGTGGCGCGCTTCGCCGCGCTGGCCGCAGGGGCGCCGGGCTTTGTCGCCGACCATGCACCGCAAGGGCGCCGGCTCAACATCCGCATGCTGCACACGGTGGGCACACCCCACCAGGGCGCCAACCAGGCCAGGCTGTTTGGAAAATGGGATGCCCGGGCCAAGGCCATGATGAAGGATTCGGATTTTCTCAAAGCCCTCAACGGCGCGACACCGGCCCATGCCATCGTGCCTTATGCCATCGAAGGCGACTGGGTGGTGGGGTTGGAAAACACCGCGCCAGACGGCCATGAACTGCGCCGCTTTCCCCGCCGCCTGCTGCGCCCCTCGCATGCCGGGGCGACCACGGATCCGCGGATCTTGCTGGAGATTGTGAAACAGTTAAGGGAGGGTCGGCTTTAGCCGACCAAGCGGAACGCTGGAGCGGAAAAAGGCACAAGGGCTGGCGGGAAATTTCCGCCAGCCCTTGTGCCTTTTTTCATCGGAAAGCGCAACTGGTCGGCTAAAGCCGACCCTCCCTTTCCTTACCCGCCCATGTCATCGCCCGCCGACCCGGTCGAACTGGTGCCGCGCACGCGGAAGGTGCGCGAGTTGGCATAGGTGGTGATGCCCTGCTTGGTGCCGGCCACGAAATCGGCCATTTCCAGACACAGGGGGTCGTGGGCCAATTCGGTGCGGATGCGGGTGACGGCGGCGGCGTTGGTCAGGCCCGAGCGGTACAAGACGCGGAAGGCTTTGCGCACGTTGTCGATGTTCTTTTGGTAGCCGCTGCGGCGCAAACCCACCAGGTTGAGCGAGGCCACCGCCTTGGAGTGGTGCACCATGCAAAAGGGCGGCAGGTCCTTGGTGATGCCTTCGTTGCCGGCCAAGAACGACATGCGGCCCAGGCGGCAGAACTGCTGGGCGCCGGCGCCGCCGCCCAGGATCACGCGGTCGCCCACTTCGCAGTGGCCGGCCAAGGCGGAACTGTTGGCGAAATTGCAGTCGTTGCCGATCAGGCAATCGTGGGCCGCATGCGAATAGGCCATGAAGTAATTGCGGTCGCCGATGGTGGTGGCGCGCGTCTTGCCGCCGCGGTGGATGGTGACATTTTCGCGGAACACGTTGTCGTTGCCGATCAGGGTGCCGGGTCCGACATAATCCAGCCCCATGCGCCGGTCCTGCGGCTCGGAGCCCAGGGTGGCAAAGGGATAAACCGTGTTGCGCTCGCCCATCACCAACGGGCCCTTGAGGAAGCAGTGCGACACCAGCTGGCAGCCCGCGCCCAGGCGCACATCGCCCTTGATGACGCAGTAAGGGCCGATGACCACATCGTCGGCAAGTTCGGCTTTGGCATCAACGATGGAAGTGGGGTGGATGTGGGGCATGGGGGATGAAGAATGCGGGACGGAAAAGAGAGCCGTCGGCAGACCCAAGGGGAGTTGGAAAGGGGGGCAATGCGGCGCGTATGATAGCGTTCCCCATGCCCGATTCTTTTCCTGTTTGCGACCTTGGTTGCGGCATTGCGTATGCCGAGGCTTTCGCCATCCAACAAGCGGCCAACGAGGCATTGCAGGCCGGAACCGGCGAAGAAACGCTGTTTTTGGTGGAGCACGCCCCGGTGATCACTGTCACCGCCAAGCAAAGCGCCCGGGCCAACCTGATCACCCCGGCCGCCACTCTGGCAAACTTGGGGGTGGCGGTGGTGGAAACCAACCGCGGCGGCGACATCACCTATCACGGCCCCGGCCAGTTGGTGGCCTATCCCATTTTGGATTTGAACCGCCATGATTTGAATTTGTCCTCTTACATGCGCCTGCTGGAAGAAGTGGTGATCGCCACCCTGGCCGCCTTTGGCGTGGCGGGTCAGCGCGAAGCGGGCAATACCGGCGTGTGGGTGCGGCAAGAGACGCAAGCCGGGAATCAATCGGCGAAAATCTGCGCCATGGGCGTGCGCATCCGCAAAGGCACCACCCTGCACGGCCTGGCGTTGAATGTGACGACGGACATGGAACACTTCAAACTGATCGTGCCCTGCGGCTTGGCCGGCCGGCCGGTGGTGTCGCTGGCGCAATTGTTGGGGGAGAAGTGCCCGTCCATGGCGGAAGTCAAGGCGCAATTGGTGGAGGAATTGGCGGCGCGCTTGAAATTGTCGGCATCCCCCGCATGATGCGACACGGACAAAGCGGGTTTTGGACGCCTCCGACAAGGCGCAAGCAGTACTGGACCTCGCGAAATTCGCCGAAAACCCGGATGCGGACATTCCTATGGGTGGCCGACATGGCTACTTTTTGGCGGCTGGTTCCGGAACGGCTTTGATCTTTTCGGTGCCTTCGATCTCCACCTCCATCCCCACCTTCACCATCGAGAACAGCGCCAGCGCATCCCAGTTGGTCAGGCGGAAGCAGCCGTGGGAGCCGGTTTTGCCGATGAGTTCGGGCTTGGGGTTGCCGTGGATGCCGTAGCCAGGCAGGTCCAGGCCGATCCAAGCCAGGCCCACCGGGTTGCGCGGGCCGGGGGCGATGATGAGTTTCTTGTTTACATTGGTCACTTCCGGCCAACCTTTGGGGTCGAAGGTGTAGTTGGGCGGAGAGGCCATGGTCTTGATCACGGCGTTGCGGTCGGGAAGATGCTCTTTGTCCTTGGCGACGGAGCAGTGGAAGAGGGCGAGTTGGCGGCCGTCCGCTGAAAAAGCGCGGATGGTTTTTCCCGCCAGGTTGATTTTCAGGTGGTGGGCTGGCGGACCTTTGGCGCCGCGCAGCGGGCCGGCCATCGGGAAGGGGCGGATGTTGGGTGCGGTCAGCTTGTCGCCGGCTTTGAGCGTGTTGAGATTGACGCCGGGATTCAGGCGGGCGAGCAGGGCCTGGGTGCAGTGAAACTTCTCGGCCAGGCATTCATGCAGGCTGGGGTAGCGCAATTTGTCCAGTTTTTCGCGTTCATTCCAGTCTTCAGGATACGGTCCGACTTCGGCCAGGTCGGCGGCGCCCAGGGTGTAGGGGGCGGTGGGGTGGCCGATGTCGACCCGCAGGTTTTCAGGAAAGGCCCGGGCATGTTCTTGCAGGGCGATCTCGCCCTTGCGTCCCCAAACCCCATCCAAGATGCCCGGCGAAAAATGCTGGTCATCCAGCGCGATCTGCCAAGCCAAATTGGTCTTGAAATCGGCTTTTGGGCCAGGGCGTGGAATCGCCTTGGCGGCAGCGGTCGCCTTGTCGTCGCCCTTCGCCTTCGTCTCGCCAGCCCAGGCAATCGGCGAAACCAAGATAGCCAGCAACAAGGCGCAAGTGGGAATGATGTTCATGTTGGATTATCGGCAGAAGGGGCGCGGAGATTCAGTAAAAAGTAGACGCGGCGGCCCGCCGCGTGGGGACCCAACAAGAATAAAACAACGCGCGCCGATGAATCGGCGCGCGTTGTTTTATCGGGTGTCCATCACCCACGCGGCGGGCCGCCGCTACTTTTATTTGCCGGCTTTTACCCCGTGCAACTTGAAGTAGCCTTCCATGTTTTCCTTGCCCATGTATTTGCCCAAGGTGCGCGGGTCGATGGTGCAGATGTTGATCAGCATTAGGCCGTCCACCACATTGCCGAATTCCGGGTCCACATTGAAGCCCAGCAACTGGCCGTTCAACTTGAGGTATTGGCGCAGCAGGACCGGCATCGGTTTGCCGTCGGCTTCCAGCTCTTTGACCAAGGTGTTGACTTCCTCCACATGCGACACCACGGTGGAGAATTCGCGGCGCGAATAGGGGCGGGGGCCCACGCCGGGCAGGGGGTTGCGCGGCCGCACCAGGCGGGCCAGGTCCGGCAGGTAGACATTGGCTTTGAGGAAGGCGGTCAAGAGCATCAGCGAGGCGGGCGAGTATTCCGCGCTGATCGAGACGGAGCCGAAAATCTTGGTATACTTGGGGTTGAAGGCGGCGTAGTGGGCGATGCCCTTCCACAGCAGCATCAGCGGCGAGAAACTTTTCTGGTAGTCGGGGTGGACCCAGGCCCGGCCCATTTCAAGGGCGGGGCCGATGTCTTCGATCAGGCGCCGGTTGAGGCGGAAGAAGGCGTGGGTGTACAGGCCTTCGACGCCGTCTTGCGCCATCACTTCGTCGGTGCGGCACATGCGGTAGCCGCCGGCCATCTTTTGGGTTTCGCGGTCCCACAGCAGCAGTTGCAGGTATTTCTTGTCGTAGCGGTCGATGTCGAAGGCCTTGCCGCTGCCCTCGCCCACGGCGCGGAAGCATACTTCGCGCAGGCGGCCGACTTCGCGCATGATGTTTGGCGCTTCGTTGGCGCGCACCACCACCACATCGAATTCGCCGCTGGAAAGCACCTTGGAGGACGGCGGCAAAGCGGCCAGTTCGCCGGCCATCACATCGCCGTCGACCGGCGGGATGATGGGTTCCTGCCTGGCGGCGTCCGGCGGGGCGAATTCGGTGCTTTTGCGCTCTTTTTTGAGCAGATAGGTGCGCACCCGCAGGTAGTCGGTGAGGGCTTCCGGCGTCTCGAATTGCGCCATGCGTTCGGGCTTGATCGGTTTGCCGATGCGCAGGCGCAGCGGGCGGTCGCGGCGCTTGATCATTTCATGGGGAATCAGCACCGAGCGCAGGCGCGGGTGGATCAGGCCGGCGACCTGGAACAGGGCGGAGTTGTGCCCCTCGAAATAAATCGGCACCACCGTGGCGTTGGTGCGCTGCACGATGCGGGCGATCTGCGGGTTCCACGCCGCATCGGCCACCGTGCGACGGCGCAGGGTCAGGGCCGACACCTCGCCGGCGAGGAACACGCCAAGGCAGTGTCCGGCCTCCACCCAGCGCACCGCTTCGCGCATGGCTTTGGCATTGCTGCGGGCGGCCTCGGCGCCGCCGAACACATTCACCGGCAGCAATGAATCCTTGAAGCCGGGGATGATGCTGAGCATCTCGTTGGTCATGATCTTCACATCCGGCCGCACCTGCTGGATGACATGCAGGAGGGCGATGCCTTCCACTCCGCCAAAGGGATGGTTGGCCACCACCACCAGGGGGCCCTCCAGCGGAATCTGCGCCAGGAATTCTTCCTTGAAGATGGCCTTGGCCCCCAGCACGCCAAGAAAGCGCTCGGCGTAGGGGGTGCTCTCGGGGTAATTGAGCGAGGCTTCGTGCAGGTCGTTCAAGGCCGGAAATTGCAGCAGTTTTTCCAACACCGAGCCGCCCAGCCGCTTGGCCATGCCGCCAAGGCCGCGGCCCTTGGGTTTGATTTCAAAGGGGCGCAGCGGAACGGGGATTTTGTCTTGGGGTTTGTCGGGGGCGTCCATGCCAGGTTCCTTAAGGGGGAAGAATGCCCAAAGCATAGCGTGCGAAGGGCGGAACACAATGAGATTCTGCGAAGGCCCCAGGGCTGGCGGGTCACGCGCGTCATCCCTTTGAAAAGGAACCCCGACCGT
>CAZVNU010000159.1:0-5829 GCA_964628335.1 uncultured Phycisphaeraceae bacterium | reverse complement strand
CGACCGGGATGTACTGGTCCACGCCCTGCACCACCGCATAGGTGTCGAACACGCCGCCGGTGGAGGCGCAGGCGCCCATCGAGATCACCCACTTGGGTTCGGTCATCTGCTGGTAAATGCGTTGAAGCACGGGCAGCATTTTGACGCTGACCCGGCCGGCCACCAGCATGAGGTCGGCCTGGCGGGGCGAGAAGCGCATCACTTCGGCGCCAAAGCGGGCCATGTCGTAGCGGCTTGAGGCGGTGGCCATCAGTTCGATGCCGCAGCAGGCGGTGGCGAAGGGCATCGGCCAGACGGAACTTTTGCGCGCCCAGTTGATGGCGTGCTGGAGTTGCGTCGTCATGACGCCTTCGGGGAGTGCGGCTTCAAGGCCCATGGATGAGGTTCCGGTGAAAAGGTAAAGCGGGATTTTACATAAGGAAGCGCGCCAAGGGTGCCCGGCGGTCCGCCATGGCCGGATAAAAAAATAGGCCCATTCCAAGGCGCGCTTTAGAATGGGGACTCCGAAGGCCCATGAATGCTGTTTTTGCCGGATTTTCAGCCACGGAAGGCTCCAGAATGCAGTTGCAGGCGCAACCAACCAACCACCCGGTTTCGGCCCAGGCTTGTTTCCCGTTCCGTCCTTTTTGCAGGAGATGCATGATGAATCCTTCCCGCCCCGTTTTTCAGCCCATTCAATGCGCCTGCCGCACCTGCGGCCACACGGTGAAACATTTGCACGCGCATTACCCCTTTTGTTCGCAAGCCTGCCGCATGCGCGACCCCGAATATGGCGCCGCCAAGCCCCATGGCGCCAAGCGGACGGCGGGCCAGACGCCGGGCAAGGGGGACAGTTGCATTTTGGTGTACACCGGCAATGGCGGGCGCGAATTCATCCCCGGCTGAATGGCTGTTTATTCGTCGTCTTCCTGCGTTCCGGCCAATGGCAGGATCAGTGAGAAGGTGGCGCCCTGGCCCTGGTCGCTGGTCAGTTCGATTTGCCCGCCAAGCAGGGTTGCCAGTTGGCGGCTGATGTGCAGGCCCAGCCCGGTGCCGCCGTGTTTGCGGGTGACGGAAGGGTCCAACTGGGTGAATTTGTCGAAAATGCGCTGCTGGTCGGCGGGCGGGATGCCGGCCCCGCGGTCGGTCACGGCGATTTTCAGGGTGTGCAACTGGCTTTCGCCGCGCTGTTCAAAGGTCAGGCCGGCGGTCAGGGTGACGGCGCTGCCTTCGGGGCTGAATTTGACCGCGTTGGACAGGAAGTTGAACAGGATTTGCTGCAATTTTCCGGCGTCGGTTTCGATCAAAGGCAGGTTGGATTCGATCAGGGTGTCGATGCGGATGCTCTTTTTGTCCGCATGCGGGCGCATCAGATTGGCCAGGTTTTCCAGCAAATCCTGCGGGCTGAAGGTGGTCAGCATCACATCCATGCGGCCGGCTTCCACCTTGGCGATGTCGAGCAGGCCGTTGATGAGTTCCAGCAGGCTGCGGCTGGCTTTGACGATGTTGCTGGCGTAGCGGCGGCGCTTGGCGTTGGCTTCATCGTCGGGCAGGCCGGCTTCCAGCACCTCGCCGAAGCCGATGATGGCGTTGAGCGGGGTGCGCAGTTCATGCGACACATTGGCCAGGAACTGGCTTTTGATTTTGTTGGCGTCGTCAAGGGCGGTGTTGGCGGCCGAGAGTTCGCCCACTTTCAAATCCAGGCTCTGGTTGGCGCCCTTGAGTTTTTCCTGGGCATGATGGATGGATTCCACCAGGCGGTTGAAGGCGGTCCCCAGTTCCTGGAATTCGTCGCCGGTGTGGATGTAGGCACGCACCGAAAGGTCGCCGTCGGTGGCCTGCTCGGTGGTTTCGCGCAGCATGCGCACCGGCTGCAAGAAGATGCGGCTGGTCAGGTACCAGAAAAAGGCGATGGCCAGCAGGCTGGCGAAGATGCCGGCCGCCACCAGGTACAGGCGGTTGACCATGCCATCGGCTTTCCAGGGCGATCCGTCCAGGTCGATCAGCAGGATGCGGGTGACCGTGCGCGCGTTGTTTTCGCCGGGTTCGGGCTTGCTGCGCATCGGCTTGGCATAGCGGAAAATCGTCCGCCCGTCGGCGGTCTGCAGCTTGGCAAAGCGGTCGGGAGAAGCCATGACCTGGTTGAAGCGTCCGATGGCATCGGCGAAAAAGGCGTCGTCTTCGGCCAGTTCGGCGAAATGTTCCGCTTCCACCACCCGCATGATGACCCCGTCCAAGGCGGAATTTTGCTCCGCCTTGTGTTCGGGCAATTCCAATTGGCCGGCGGCCCACAGTCCGGCCAGGTCGCGCACCCGGCTGCGCGGCGCGTTTTCAACCAGGTCGTCCATGCGGGTGGAAACCACCCACAGCGCGGCGGCCAGCAGCAACACCACCGCGGCGCCGAACAGAAGCTGGCATTTGTGGGCAAGGCTGACGCGCAGGGTGGGGGTCATGAAGGCCGGCCTTTCGCCCCGAAAATCTCATCCAACAAGCCGGCTCCGGGCACGAAAGGTCGTTCGCCGGGCCGGTCGGCCCCCATCACCGCCTGCTGGGGCGCAAGCGCGGATTCGACGACGGGCTTGAATTCCGGGAAATCAATCGGTGAGGGTGGCGATTCCTCCACCTTGACCGCATGGTGGATGGCCGAGCCGTCCAGCATTTCCTGCCTGGCTTTTCGCGCCTCGTCGGCGGTTTTGTAGCGCAGGCCAAGGGTATTGCGGTCGGGATAATCCCTGAACGGCACCTTGCAGGATGCGCAGCAGGCGTCGCCGGGCTTGGCCGGCGCCGGGCAGGCAAAGCAGGAGCCGACCAGATGCGAGATGCCGGGCGTGAATTTGGCCATCAGCCAAAACTGCTGGGTGGAGGGGCCGCGCACCACCGAGGTGGCTTTGAGCACGCCGGTTTCGGCCAGTTTTTTGATTTTTTCGTGGGAGTAGCCCGGCAGGAACGGGTTTTCCTTGTTGCGGATGTGCCACGGCCCCATGTCGATTTGCGCCAGCTTGCGGCTTTTGTCAGTGAATGGCTGCTTGCAGGAGGAGCAGCGGTCCTGGCTGAACTGCGCCGTGCCGCAGAACGGGCAAAGCACGGCTCGCGGCACGGCGGGGCGGTTGGCTTGGGGATTGGACATGGCGGCTCCGGGGCGTGGGCGGGTGGGGCATCATCGCTTTTTTTGGGAATGGTGCCAAGGGGTTTGCTTAGAATTTCCAACCTATGCCCTCCATGTTGCCCATCCGGTTTTACAACTCGCTGACCCGTGCCACCGAAACCTTCACGCCCGCCGAGGCGGGGAAGGTGTCGATGTACAACTGCGGACCCACGGTGTATGACTACGGCCACATCGGCAATTTCCGCTCGTTTCTGTTCGCCGACACCCTGCGCCGCTTTTTGGAATTGGCCGGTTACGAAGTCAACCAGGTGATGAATCTCACCGATGTCGGCCATATGACGGTGGACAATCTGGCCGACGGCGCCGGCGAAGACAAGATGAAGGTCGGCGGGGAGCGCCTCAAGGAAGCCAAAAAACAGGGCAAGGCCGGCATCGACAACCCCGACGACCCGTGGGCGGTGGCGCAGTTTTTCATCGACGCCTTTGTGGCGGATGCCAAAGCCGTGGGCCTGAAAATCGCCGGGGAGTATCCGGCCAAGATGCCGCGCGCCACCGCTTTTGTTCCCCAGATGCAGGCCATCATCGCCCGTCTGATCGCGCGCGGCCATGCTTACCAGGTGGGAGATGCGGTGTATTTCAGCGTGGAATCCTTCCCCGCCTACGGCCGCCTTTCCGGCAACACGCTGGACAAATTGCGGGGCGGCGCCGGCGGCCGGGTGTCGGACGACCATCAGGCCGGGAAGAAGCATCCCGCCGATTTCCTGCTGTGGAAGGCCGACCCCAGCCACATCATGAAATGGGACAGCCCGTGGGGTGCGGGTTATCCCGGCTGGCACATCGAATGCTCGGCCATGGCCGCCAGCGTGCTCAAGCGCGAAGTGATCGACATCCACACCGGCGGCGAGGACAACATCTTTCCGCACCATGAGTGTGAAATCGCCCAATCCTGCTGTGGCTCGGCGCACCCCAACCACAGCCACTTCGCGCGCACCTGGATGCACGCCCGCTTCCTGTTGGTCGAGGGCGAGAAGATGAGCAAGAGCAAGGGGAATTTCTACACCGTGCGCGATTTGGTGGGCAAGGGCGTGGACCCGGCGGTCATCCGCTTCGAGCTCATCCGCAGCCATTACCGCGCCAACCTCAACTTCACGTACCAAGGGCTTGAGGATTCTGAAAAGAGGTTGGAGCGCTGGAAGCGTGTCTGGGTGAAACTTGAAAGTATTCTCAGGGGGCTTTCTGTGGATCCTCACAGCATTCCTGTTGATCCCAGTCGCCTTGAGGTAAAGGGTTTTATGAACGCATTGGCCAATGACCTGAATATGGCAGAAGCTGTCGCGTCTATCGATAGCTATGTTGGACATAGAGAAAAAGTCATCAATGGCCTACACCATGGAAGTTTGACACAAGATGTTTTGACAGGCATCTACCAAACTATGAAAACATTCGATGCCGTACTTGGGGTGATTGAACTATCCATTACTCGGGATCATCAGCTCCCACAAGATGCATTCGCTCTCGGTAAATGCGCCGAATTGGACGCCGCCCGCAAAGCGAAGGATTTTGCCAAGGCTGACGCCGTGCGCGCGGAGCTCAACGCTGCGGGCTACGATGTGAAAACAGGTAAGGATGGGTCGGTGGCGAGCAAGCGGTTGGCGTGATCCAATATGCACAGCGCTATTCAGGAGGAATAGAGATTGCCACGCCGTACCACTTCTGTGCTATTTTTTTCAACTCTTTATCCCTATTCATTTGTTCAGATAAGTCTTTTTGGATGACTTCAATTTCTGGAATCCTTTGCAATGGTATAAATTGATGTGTTTTTCGCTCCCCCTTTGACGCATTGCAAGACCTGCACAGCAAGAGCACATTACTGGCAAGAGCTTTTGCCGAACGAACGCACACAACAAAATTACCACCTTCGTTTTTTGGAAGCCACAAATGGTCTAATGTATGATTTTCGAGGGAACCACAGATGAAACATTTGCCGCCACAAGCAACTGAAATACGCTCAATCCATTTGGCTCTAATATGGTTTTCAATCAAATTACCGCGCTTGTAGTCGGCATTTCTTATCACAAGTAAATTTCGATCGAATCCAAGGCTGGTAATAGCACCAAGATACTCGACTAAACGACTATCTTGGTGCGCACGAGATTCTTCGATTGTGGACTGTCGCTTAAGTGCAAAACGAATCCGTGGTTTCTCTAAATTTTTTAGCCACATGAGAACTTGAGATTTTTCTTCGCCTGCCTGAAGCAACGCCTGAAGCAACGCCTCTTCTGCCAGAACAGCCTTGGCCTCTGCATCATGTAGTTGTTGTTCGTGTTTTTTAACGTTTTTTTGGGAGATAAAAGAAAATAAAATGCGAGGCCAAAAATTTTCTGATCGCTTGATCGCATCAGACAATGCTTTGCGTTTAATGGGCACATCTTGAACTGCGAAATTAACATTCTGGATTGCCTGATCAATTCCAGACTGCATTTTAATTGTCAGCACCTCAACTGTCTTTTCAAAGTCTTCTACATTAGAAGCAATGAGGCGATCTCGACACCGTTTGCACAAAATTTGACGGCCATTGCCAATAAATAAAACATCGCGCCCACGCCCAATCCATGAGGTCTCGGCACAAAGGATGCAGTCATGTTGATGACTATCAATAAACATGCTGTGAGTATAGCGTGAACTCCCCTGAAAATGCAAATTTGCGTCTGGAAATTCGCCAGATGTGGAAAAGTCGCGGTCTA
>CAZVNU010000158.1:4251-5871 GCA_964628335.1 uncultured Phycisphaeraceae bacterium | reverse complement strand
GCGGAGGCGGTTTGGGCGTCGACCAAGGCCAGCACCGGAATGGTGCGGTACAGGCCGTTGCCATGCACGCCGGCCATCAGGTTGTTGAAACCCTGCAAGGTGCCGGTGTAGACAATCAGTTCGATGCTCGGCAGCGCTGGCATGCCCACGGTTTTGGCTTCGGCCAAGGTGCGACCGCCCAGCGCCTGCTTGAAGTCGGCTTTTTCGAGGGCGGCGGTGGTGGGGCCGACTTTGCTTTCGCCGTCGGTGGTGGCCACCACCAAAGCGTTGGGTTCGCCGCCGGCGCGGATGATCTGGCCCAAGATGGGCACCACGCTGGAGGAACCGGGGAACTCGCTCTTGGGCGAAGCGTTGGCCAAGGCCAAGGCGGCGCTGTAGCGCACGCGGGCATCGCCGTAGGTCAGGCATTCGATCAGGGGCTGGCGGCTGCCTTCAAAGTTGTAATCGTCGATGGTCTTGCTCATGGCGTCGATGGCATCCAAGGCCAGGTCGATGTCGTGGGCATCCAAGGCGCGGATCAGTACATTCTGCTGTTGGTCGGGTCCGGCCAACAGCAAATGGATGGCCGGAGCCAGGCGGGTGGACGAATAGGCGGCATCGGCTTCGCCCTTGAGACGGTTTTCGCGGCGCAGATTGGCGGCCAAGTGCAGGTTGAGGGCTGCGGCGTTTTTGGCATCCAAGGTGAGCGCGGTCTCGGCCATTTGCATGGCCAAGTGGTCGGCCAGTACGCTGTTGGGGATGGTGATCGGCGTGAGGCCGATTTTTGGAATGAACTGCCAGGTGACGCCCTGCCCGCCCGCCACGGCGCTGCTCAGGGTGCCCATGGGGTCAGCGGTATTTTGGATGCCGGCGCGGTAGAGCGATTCGCTGAGCTGGGTGAACAGGATGGCGGCCGGGGTGGATTCAGGCAGCGAGGCGCGGGTGGCGCGGGTGGCGATGTCTTTGTACACCGACGAGAAGATGTTGCGGGTTATTTCGCGCTGGCGGGAATCTTCCATCCCCAGCTTGAGATAGGGCAATGCCACCGGGTGGCCGATTTTGGCCAAGGTGTCGGCCACGCGCTCGGCGGTGCTGGCATCCAGATGGGGCACGGCCACGGCCAAGGGATAGGCCAGCGAGTTGCCCACTTCGACCATGGCGGCCAGCACATGGGGGTGCAGGCGCGATTTGGTCTGGTCTTGCAGGGTGGCGATGTAATGCGGGGCGGCGTATTGGCCGGAAGCCTTGAGGCGTTGCACGGCATTGGCGTAGGGGCGCGAACCGTCACCCAAGCGCTCGATATCGGCAAGGATGCGGGCGGGATCTTTTGCATGGGCGATGCGGGCGGCCTGGATTTTGTCGGTCAACGCAACGGCGGCGGGTTTGAGCCCATCCATGGCGCTGGCGCTGAACAGAATTTTTTCGACTTCCTGGTAGCGGGTTTCGGAGGCTTCGATGGCGGCCAGCAATTGGTCGGGGGAGACCTCGTCAGAGGTCAGGGTTTCGGCCGCTTTGGTCGCCAAATCGGCGCGGGCAATCAGCGCGTAGTGACAGAACTGGCGCCAGACTTCGGTGTTGGGGTTGGCCGCGTCAACCGCGGCGGCATCCTGCGCCACGGCTTGGTTGGGCAAAGAGAACGCC
>CAZVNU010000158.1:2373-4241 GCA_964628335.1 uncultured Phycisphaeraceae bacterium | reverse complement strand
TGACCAGCAAGGAGGCCAGGAAAAAGGCGTTGAGGGAACCGCAGCGAAAACCGTGTTGGGTGGCCGTCATGATGGATGAGCTCCGGGGGAGGCTGTAGCGGAAAGCAAAAGATTGGGGGAATCTAATCCCCGCATGGGGCAGCGTCAAGAAAAAAAACTTTTTTTGTTGGGCATCATTACCATGCGTCCATGCCCATGACCGCCCCGTCCGCCCCATTCGTCCCGGTTCGCCGGATTTTGCTGGCCACCGGCAACCCCCACAAAGTGGGGGAAGTCCGCGCCATTTGCGCCGCCGCCGGGGTGGATTTGCAACTGGTGTGTCTGGCAGACGTGCCCGGCGGCCAAAATATTCCCGAACCCCACGAAGGGGAACCCTCGTTTGAGGGCAATGCGGTGCTCAAAGCCCGTTATTACGCCAACCAGACCGGGCTGCCGGTGTGGGCCGACGATTCCGGGCTGGCGGTAGACGCTTTGGCCGGCGCCCCCGGCGTGCTGTCGGCCCGCTACAGCGGGCTGGCCGGCCCGCGCGCGGTGGTGGATCCGGCCAATAATCAAAAACTGATGGCAGCCTTGAGCGGCGTGCCCAAGGATCGGCGCGGGGCTGGTTTTGTGTGCGCCATGGCTTGGTGCGAGCCGGGACGGGATGAACCGCTGGCGGTGGTGCGCGGCGAATTCAGGGGCCGGATTTTGTTGGAGGAGGAATGCGCCGACCCCACGAAGCTGGAACAAGGGCGCGGCAGCCACGGTTTTGGCTACGACCCTTTGCTGTGGCTGGAAGACGCCGGATGCACCAGTGCCGAACTTGCGCCTGAAGTGAAAAACGCCCGCAGCCACCGGGGGGCGGCGGTGCGTGCCATGTTGGAGGCGATGAAAGCAAGGTAGTGGCGGCCTCTTGCCGCCGTTGCTCCCGCAGATGAAAGACAACGCGCGCCGAACGGATCGGCGCGCGTTGTCTTTTCATGTCTGTTCTCGACGGTGGCAGGATGCCGCCGCTATCCTTGCTTTTCACTGCCGCACAAGCGCCGCGCCAGCAGGTTCAAGAACAAGCCCACATCGGTCACGATGCCCACCGACTCCACACTGCCGCGGTCGGCCAGTTTGGTGACCACGGCGGGGTTGATGTCCACGCACACCAGTTTCACGCCGGCCGGGGTCATGTTGCCCACGCCGATGGAATGCAGCATGGTGGAGAGCATCAGCACCACTTCGCAGCCTTTGAGGGCTTCGCCGTAGGCGGCTTGGGCTTGTTCCAGATCCATCAGGGTGTCGGGCAGGGGACCGTCGTCGCGGATGGAGCCGGCCAATACATAGTTCACATCGTGCTTGACGCAGGCATGCATCAGACCGCCGGTGATCACGCCCTGTTCCACGGCGGCTTTGATCGAGCCGGCCCCCCGCACGCGGTTGATGGCGCGCAGGTGGTGGGTGTGGCCGCCGCGCACGCCCCGGCCGCGCGCCAAGTCCACGCCAAGCGAGGTGCCGAACATGTTGCTCTCGATGTCATGGGTGGGCAGCGCGTTGCCGGTGAGCAAGACTTGGACGAAGCCGTGCTCGATGAGTTTTTGCAGGTAAGGGCCGCCGCCGGTGTGGATCACCACCGGGCCGGAGACGATGGCCACCTTGCCGCCGCGCGCCTTGACGCGCTCGATTTCCCAGGCCAATTCATCCACCGAATGCTCGACCCGGCGCTCGGAGGAAACGCCCGCGCTCATGAACGAGAAGCCTTCGCCATGGGCGTTGACCTCGGGGGTGTCCACCCGCACGCCGTTGACGCCCACCACCACTTTTTCGCCTTGTTTGAGGTTGCGGATCAGGGCGCAATGCACCTGGGTGTTTGCGCCGGTGCCGGAGATCACCAGCATGCCGTC
>CAZVNU010000158.1:376-2363 GCA_964628335.1 uncultured Phycisphaeraceae bacterium | reverse complement strand
CGCTGGTTTTGCGCCTTGACCCACTGGCCGTCGACGCGCACGAAGGTGGGGTAGATGGTGGTGGAGTAGAAATCTTCCGGGGCCACGCCGTCTTTGGGGGCGGGTTCGGTTTCGGCATCGGCCGGCTGCGGGGAGATGGGGTGGGCGCCAAGGCTCATCAGGCTGGCGACGGCCTCGTTGAGGTGCTTGGTGCTGCGGCCCGTCACGCGGATGGTGGCGACCGAGGGTTGGTCGTGGCGCTCGCCGGCGGTGAGTTTTTCAACGCGGAAGCCAAGGCCGGCTTCGGTGGCGGCTGAAATCACGCGGTTGAGCAAACCCGAGTCAAGCAGGTGCCCGCGCATTTGCAGACGGGTGGTGCTGACTTCGGAGGTGAAGGGGCCGCGGTTGGCAGGCGCGCAGCCGGGGGCTTGATCCAACTGCAGCGTCAGGCATTTGCAGCCGCCGCCGGCCAGCAGGTATTCCGACACATCGCAGATTTTGACGTCAAATCCCCAAGCTTCCAGTTTGGCGCGCAAGGCGGCGCTGACGAAGCCGGTCACCAAGGTGTTGCCGACGCGCACGGCGTTGCAGGCGAATTTCAGGGCGTCTTCTTCGCCCACTTCGATGCGGTTCCCGGCCGGGATGCGCTTTTTGATGGCGGCCAGCGAGAACTCGTCAAAAGCCGCAGCGAAATACACCGCGCGGTTGCCGGGCAAGGGCAAGAAGCAGGTGTCCAGATGGTAGAAGCGGGGGTCCACCAAGCGCAGCGACGCCACCTCGACATTGAAGGCGGCGGTCAGGGCCGGATGGGCCTCGATGCTGGTGCGCACGCCGTAGCCGGCCCACAGCAAGGGCTGGCCGGGTTGGAACAGGGCATCGCCTTCGCCCTCGAAGGGCTGGTCGGGGCCGAGTTCCTCCAGATCGAGGCGCAATTTTTGGAAGGCTTCCAGATAGGTGGGCTGCTCGGGCTGGCGCTCGGGCACGCGGAAAGACACCGGCACCACCGTTTGCCCCAGCACCAAGCCGGCGTTGGCGGTGAACACCAGGTCGGGCAGTTCCGGGGCGGGGCGCAGCAACTCGACCTTGGTCAGGGCGGCCAAGGTGTCATGCAGCGCATTCCATTGGGCCTTGGCCTTGTCCAAATTGACGCGGTTGATGTGCCCTTCCATCCACGGGTTGATCACATAGCGAATCCCGTAGTAATCGGGGGGACACATGAGCAAGCGGGGGGCATGGGGGGGGGATTGCATGGGGCGGGATTGTAGGAATAAAAAACGCAAAGAACCCCGCGCGTGAGCAAGGGGACAGAGCAAGGGGGCATGCATCTGTTGAGACGGCGTGCAAGGGTCCCCTCCCTTACGGTCGGGGTTCCTTCTGGCGCACCGCTTGGCAAAACGCGGCAATCTTCTCCAGCGACTTCACACCCCGCGATTCCTCCACCCCGCTTGACACATCCACGCCATAAGGCGAGACGGTGGCGATGGCCGTTGCGACATTGCCTGGCGTCAAACCACCGGCCAGAATGATCGGCGGCAGGGGACCGAATCGTTTTTCCGCGTCGTCCAAGGCAATGCGCAGGGCAGACCAATCCACGGCGACTCCGGTGCCACCAGTCAAGCCTTGCGCAGGCGGAGCGTCAATGATCAGGCCAGCCAAGTTGGCAGGCTTGGCCGCCAGCCATTCATTCAAGCCCACCACACGCACCCCATCAAAGGGGAGTGCTTTGAGTACGCGGAATTCGCGTAACTGTTGCAGCATTTCGACGGGTTCAGACCCGTGTAGCTGAATGGTGCGGATGTTGATTTCGCGGGCGTAGGTGAAAATTTCCTCCGGCGCGGCATCGGCGAACAGGCCCACGGCATCGACAAAGGCCGGCAAGGCCGACACCACCGCTTGCGCCTGGTCGCGGGTGACGAAGCGGACATGATTGCCGTCGGCGGAAAGCTCGACCTCCTCCGCATGCAGCGACGAGGTGCGCGCGCCGGTGTCCGTCTTGGCATGCAGCGGC
>CAZVNU010000158.1:0-366 GCA_964628335.1 uncultured Phycisphaeraceae bacterium | reverse complement strand
GCCTGGCCGCGGGTGACGAAGCGGGCGGATTTCTGTACCAACACCAGGCCGACCGCATCCGCACCGCAACCGGCGCATAGGCGGGCGGTGGCCGGGTCTTTGATGCCGCAAATCTTGGTTCGGGTACGCATGGGGATAGGGTAAAAGAAAAGGCGCGCCCAAGAAGTGCTTTGGCGCGCGCTTTTTCTTTTGGCGTTTTCGTTCAAACCCCGGCCAGCCCGCCCATGCGCACCGGCATGGCCCGTGGCGCGGTGTTGGGTTGGATGGCCAAGTTCAGCGGCAGGCGCTTGCCATCCGGGCCCTTGGGGATGTTGTCGTCTTCGATGATGCGCTGGATGGCCATCAGGCCTTCGAGCAAAGTTTCGG
>CAZVNU010000157.1:0-5878 GCA_964628335.1 uncultured Phycisphaeraceae bacterium | reverse complement strand
GAACCTGGCAACCCTGGTGGTGGCCATCGGCGCCGTGTCATGGCTGACCATGGCCCGGGTGATCCGCGGTCAGGTGCTCTCGCTTAGGGCGCAACCTTTCATCGAATCGGCCCGCGCGGTGGGCTGCGGCCCGGTGCGCATCTTTTTCCGCCATTTGCTGCCCAACTGCCTGGGGCCGATCATCGTCTACGCCACCCTGGCGGTGCCGACGGCGATCCTTGAAGAGGCCTTTTTGTCCTTCCTTGGCATCGGGGTGCAGGCGCCACTGCCTTCGTGGGGCGGGCTGGCCGCCGACGGGGTGGGTGAGCTGGCCGCTTTGCGCGAGCCGGGCATGCAGGTGGGCTGGTGGTTGCTGCTCTTCCCCTGCTTGCTGCTGGGCCTGGCGTTGCTGGCGCTCAATTTTTTGGGTGACGCCTTGCGCGAAAAATGGGACCCGCGCCGAGTGTCTTAGGCGGCCACCGTGGCCCGTTATCATTTCGGCTTCTTTTTCTGTTTGGAATCTTTGGGAACTTTTTCGAGGCTAAGACATGGAAAACCGCATCGGATTCAAGGATGTCTTTCTCACCGGCCTGCAATTGCTGGTGGTGGTGCTGCTGGTGCTGGCCATGGTGCAGTTCGACCGCCAGTGGGAAACCGTCCAGCAGATGAAAAAGACCCTCGACCAGCAGCAGGCGGATTTGTTCCAACTGCAAAAAATGCTGCAAAACGGCGTGGTGGCGGCGCCGGCCCATGCGGCGGCCGGCGCCGCCGATGCCGCCGCCGATCCGTTCGCCGATTTGCGCCCCATGTACGCCGAGCCGGATTTCGCCTACGGCGACAATTACACCGGAGGCATGCCGACGGTGGTGAAAAAGTTGACGCCACTGGTGTCGCATGATTTGTACAGCCGGATCATCGCCACCTATGTGCAAGAGAGTCTGCTCACCCGCGATCCCGAAACATTGGAATGGCGCCCTTTCATCGCCAAAAAATGGGGGATTTCCGCTGACGGGCTGACCTTCACCTTCGAGTTGCGCCCCGGGGTCACCTTTTCCGACGGTTCGCCCATGACCGCCGCCGATGTGGTGTTTTCCTTCAACCAAATCCTGCGTTCAGACATTCAATGCCCGAACATGAAGCCGTATTACGAAAAGTTCACTTCCTGCAAGGCCGAGGGTGACCATCGGGTGGTGTTCCAGTTGGGCGAGCCGTATTTCAGCGCCTTTGAATCGGTGGCGGGAATGGCCATTTTGTCCAAGCGGTGGTACGGCAAGATTTCCGCCGAAGATTTCAACAACAAGCCGGGCCTGTTGTTCGGCTCCGGCCCCTATATGCTGGATGTCGACCCGATGACCTGGGAGCCGGCCAGCGGCCAGATCACGGTGGTGCGCAACCCCAAATACTGGGGCCCCAAACCACCGCTCGACAAATTGGTGTGGCGTGAATACCCGGTGGATGCCGCGCGCTTGGCTGATTTTCGCAACGGCAAATTGGATGCGTACAGCGTGTCCCCCGATGCGTATCCCCAGTTGAGCCAGGATGCCCAACTGCTTGGTCGCGGGCGGTTGCTGCGCGGCGTGCAGGTGGACAGCGGCTACTCCTATATCGGCTGGAATCAGGCATGGGAGGGCAAGCCTTCGCCTTTCGCCGACAAGCGCGTGCGTCAGGCCATGACCCTGCTTACTGACCGTGAGCGCATCCGGCACGAAATCAACAACGACATCGGCCAGGTCGCCAGCGGTCCGTTCTGTCCAGGCACGAATCAGCCCGATCCGGCGATCAAGCCGTGGCCGCATGATCCGGAGCGGGCCAAGACTCTGCTCAAGGCGGCGGGTTGGCTTGACCGCGATGGCAACGGCGTGTTGGAGGATGCCGCCGGGCGGGAGTTCCGCTTCAAATTGACCTATCCGTCGGGCAACCAGGGCTCTGACCGCCAGATGCTTTTCTTGAAGGATCTCTACGCCAAAGCGGGCATCATGATGACGCCCGATCCCTTGGCGTTTGACATCTTGATTGATCGGCTGAACACCCGAAAATTCCAAGCCTGTTCACTTGCGTGGGGCGGGTCGGTGGAGGGCGATCCGCGCCAGATCTTCCATTCCAGCGCGATTCAAAATGGCGGCGACAACATGGTGGCCCACGCCAACCCCGAGTTGGACCGCCTGATCGACGCCGCCCGCATTGAAATGGACGATGCCAAGCGCATGCCGCTTTGGCACAGGGTGCACCAGGTGCTGCATGAAGACCAGCCCTACACTTTTTTGTTCAATCGCGAATCGGTGCTGTTCGTGGACAAGCGCTTTCGCAATTACGACATCCCCAAAACCGGGTATCCCAACTGGCCGGGCATCTATGTTCCGGCCGCCGTGCAAAAGCGCCCGTGAGTCCCGCGTGCGGTTGATTTTCCCCATTCCTGTTTCATGACTGCCATCCCGTGCTTGCTTACCTCCTTCGCCGCCTGTTGCTGATGATCCCCACGCTGATCGGCGTGACGGTGGTGGTGTTTGGCGTGATGGCGATGGCTCCCGGCGGCATTGGCGGCGCCGAGCAGATGGATGGCGGCGGCATGAAAAGCCGCGAGGCCAAGCGCCAGGTGGAGCGCATCAAGCGCCACTATGCGCTGGACCGTCCGTTTTGGGTTCAGTACGCCCGTTGGGTGAACCATGTTTCGCCGGTCGGGTTTGAAATGTCCGACCGCTTGGTTTGGGACGAGTCCATGTGGGCGCAGGCGCGCGCGCTGCTGGCGGCGCAGCCGCTGGCGGAGGATCCGGCGGCGGTGGAACAGGCCCTGCGCGCGGCGCGGGTGATGGCCGGTTACGCCGGCCAGACGCCCTTGGAGGCGGCCCGGTCGGTGGTTGCGACCCTGGATGATCCGGCGGGCCCGCAGGCCTTTGGCTTGTTCGCCGTGATGGACATCAAGCCATTGGAGCCGGAGGAAATCCAACAGCGCATCCGGCAGGCGCAGGCGCATTACGGACTGGGCGTGGCGCAGGCGCAATTCATCGGTTTTTTGGCGGCCGAAATCGAGGGCCAAGCGCGGGTGGTTTTTTCACGGCCGACCTTCAAGAAACCCGATCTTGGCAACTCGCTGCGCGGTGGCAAAGTGATCGACAAAATCACCGAGACCCTGCCCATCACCCTGCTGCTCAACCTGCTCACGCTGCCGATCATTTATATCGTGGCCATCACCAGCGGCGTGTGGGCCGCCCGCCACCGTGGCGGCGCGTTCGATGTGGGGTCCAACATGTCATTCATGGCCTTGTGGTCGCTGCCGGTGATGGTGGCGGGCATGCTGGCCATCACTTTCCTGGCGTCGGCGCAGTATCCGGCCTTGCGTTGGTTCCCCGCCAACGGACTGCATGATGTCAATGCCGGCCAAATGCCGTTTTTCCCGCGCTGGGATGGCGCCGGTTTTGAGCGTGGTTGGCTGCTGGATTTCGCTTGGCATTGCATTTTGCCGGTGGTGTGCATGGCTTACGGCGGTTTCGCCTTCATGTCGCGCGTGCAGCGCGGCGCGGTGCTGGAGGCGTTGGGTGCCGATTATGTGCGCACGGCGCGGGCCAAGGGTCTGTCCGAAGGGGTGGTGTTGTGGCGGCATGCGTTCAGCAATTCGTTGTTGACGCTGGTCACCATGATTTCGGGCATCATCCCCTCGTTGTTCGTGGGCTCATTCGTGGTGGAAATGATTTTCGGCATCAATGGCATGGGGCGCTTGATGGTGGAGGCCGCTTCGACCAAGGATTTCGAAGTGGTGATGGCCACCACTTTGGTGGGCGGCCTGATTGCGCTGCTCTGTGACATTGCCCGCGACCTTGCCTATGCCGTGGTGGATCCGAGGGTGTCCTATGAATAAAGTGCCGCAGCCCATTTCAGACCAGCCCGGCAGCCGGGCGCAAGCCAAAGCCCGTCCGGTGTCGTGGCTGGGCAATGTCGGCTGGCGGCTGCTTGGCCGCTGGGGTGCGCGGGTGGGCCTGGCGTGGATTGCCATCTTGCTGATCTGTGCGGTATTTGCGCCGTTTTTGGCCTCCAGCTACCCGCTTTGGTGGCGCACGCCGGAGGGGGCCTCTTCGCCGCTTTTGGCGCATCTGACGCCGGTGGATGCGGTGTTGTTGGCGGCTTTTTCCCTGGCCGTGCTGATGTGTGGGGTGCGTGCAGCCCCGCCGAGCGGTCGGTTGATGGCATGGATATGGTTCACACTGGTGGCCATTCCGCTTTGCGCCTGGCGCAAATGGGGTGATGCCGCCACCCGGTTGACCCCCTTGGTCAGCGGCACGCCGTGGACCGAGGGTGAAAAGGAAACCGTCGTGTTTTGGGGTGTATCCATCGCTGCGGTCTTGGCGCTGTTGCTGCTCTTGGTTGCATTGCCGCTGTGGATGCGCGTTTCGCGCCGGTTCAAGGGGTGGATGTTCGCCGGTCTGATCGTGGTCGGGCTGCCGCTGGCGGCCGTTGCGCCCAATCCGTCGGAGAAAGAGGACTTTTCATACCGTATGGCGCAAGCGCAAAATCCGGAGATCGG
Organism: uncultured Phycisphaeraceae bacterium; assembly: GCA_964628335.1. Taxonomy (GTDB): domain Bacteria; phylum Planctomycetota; class Phycisphaerae; order Phycisphaerales; family Phycisphaeraceae; genus CANIYR01. The sequence continues at coordinate 1,383 of CAZVNU010000157.1, read as the reverse complement.
AGCGGTTTTCGCCCCCGTGCCCTACTCGCCCGGCGACCGCCAGCGCGAGTTGAACCGCAATGTGTCCAACTTGGCACCCACCGGGGAGCATTGGCTTGGCACGGATGAAAACGGCGCGGATGTGGCCTCCGTCATGCTGCACGCCTGCCGCATCGCCATGGCCATCGGCTTCATCGCCACCGGCATCGCGCTGGTGCTGGGCATCGTGATCGGCGGGGCCATGGGCTATTTTTCCGGCAGGATTGATTTGCTTGGCATGCGCTTGGTCGAGATCTTCGCCGCCATTCCCACGCTGCCCATCCTGATCATGATTTGCGCTTTTTACGGACGCAACATTTACCTCATGATGATCATCATCGGTTTGTTCGGCTGGGTGGGTTATGCGGTGTTCATTCGTGCCGAATTTTTGCGCCTGCGCAAATCCGATTTCGTGCAGGCCGCGCAGGCGGTGGGCGCATCCACCGGGCGCATCCTGCTGCGCCATATGCTGCCCAACGGCATCACGCCGGTGCTGACCATGGCTTCGTTCGGGGTGGCCGGGGCCATTTTGACGGAATCCGTGCTGTCCTTTTTGGGCCTTGGCCTTTCGCCGGGTGACCCGTCTTGGGGCCAATTGCTCAATATGGCTTACAAGGGGTCCGGCCTGCAATGGTGGCTGGTGGTGTTCCCCGGCATCGCCATCTTCCTCACCGTGTTCGCCTACAACCTGGTCGGCGAAGCCCTGCGCGACGCGCTGGATCCGAAATTGAACAAATAACCGGTCTTTACCCATGAACGAACTCCCCCTGCTTGAAATCCAAGGCCTGACCGTTTCCTTTCCCGGCAAAGGCGGCGCGCGCTTCAACGCGGCCAATGATTTGTCGCTGTCGATCTACCCCGGCCAGACTTTGTCCATCGTCGGCGAATCCGGCTCGGGCAAGAGCGTGTCGGCGATGTCGGTTCTGCGGCTGATCCCGCATCCGCCGGCAGAGACCAACGCCGGCAAGATCCTGTGGACCGCCGACCCGGCGCAAACGCCGCGCGATTTGCTCGAACTTTCCGAGCGCGAGATGCGCAGCGTGCGCGGCAATGAAATCGCCATGATTTTCCAGGAGCCGATGACCAGCCTCAACCCGGTCTACACCGTGGGCGAGCAGGTGATGGAGGCGGTGCTGCTGCACCAGAAGGTGAACCGCGAGCAGGCCGAGAAGATCGCCATCGATGCGCTGCGCGATGTGGGCATCGCCGATCCGGTGGCGCGCATCCGCGAGTATCCGCACCAACTTTCCGGCGGCATGCGTCAGCGGGTGATGATCGCCATGGCGCTGGCCTGCCAGCCCAAGCTGCTGCTGGCCGACGAGCCGACCACCGCGCTGGATGTGACCATCCAGGCGCAGATCCTGG
>CAZVNU010000156.1:0-5888 GCA_964628335.1 uncultured Phycisphaeraceae bacterium | reverse complement strand
CCGGCAATGCGTCGTCGAACAGCAGGCGCGAACGGGCGGCGAGCACCGGCTGCAAATCGCCCCAGTCAGACAATTGGGCCGGATCATAAAACACATTGCCCGCCATTTTGCCGTTGTATTCGACCGGATCAAGGGCCACCCCCAAATGCCGGCGCCTGCCGCCACCCACGGCCCGCAGCGCCTCGGGAATGACCGCATGCAACAGCCCTGCCGACGGGCCAAGGCCCGGCTCGCTGACCACCACCGTGGTATCGCCAAAGGCGCGCAGCGAGGCTTCCGCCGACCGCTCCGCCATGGTCAATGACAGCAGGATCATGGCGGCCACACCCGACAACAAGCCGGCCACCACCGCCTTGGACAATGCCCCGCCAGGCGATTCACGCCAAGAGTAAAGCCAGTCCACCCACAGGTAACGGATGACGGAAAACATTCAGGAGGGCGCCCCCTGCTTGTGCTTTTCATCCGCGCTGGCGCCGGCATCCGCCGGCACCAGCGCCACCGCTTCGCGCCCCACGGCCAGCACGCGGCAACCGGGAAATACACGGGCGCAATTCTTTTCCCATGCGCCATCGGCAAACGCTTCGGAATGATGGATCAACAGGCGCATCTTGGGCACGATGTAGGCGGCTTGCGGAAGTTTCTGCATCAATTTCCCGCTCACCTGACCGCCGGCCAGGCGCACGATGTCGGGCGTGGGGGTGTCGATGCCGAATTGGTACACCGGGACCGGCCGGCCGGCCGCCTCTGGCGCACGCCCGCCAAAACCGGCCTCCAGCACTTGGGAACCGCTGGCGAAGGAAAACAACAAGTCCTTGGCCGGCACCGACAGCAACGATGCGTCAACCACTTCCACCTTGGCCCAAAAAGAGGAATTGTCACGCAACACCCCAAGCAGGGCATCGGCGCGCACATAGGCCCGCAAACCGGCCGGGGCGGGCGCCTGTCGCGCCAAGCCTTGGTTCGGCGCAACAGGCGCATTTCTTGCCTGGGCAAGATCGGAGTGGGGGGCTTTCGCCGCCTCAAGCACCACCGCCAACCGCAGTTGGCCGGCGAATGGCGCCTTGATTTGGTCACGGTCCGTTTTCTGCCGACGCTCAAACGCCGCCTTGGCTTCAACCAGGGCTGCGGCCTGCTTTTGCAAGGCCGCTTGCTTCTCGCCGGCCAGACGGCTTTTTTCAAGCCGGATTTTGGACGCCCGAAGCCGGTCCTCAAGCCGCTGGATTTCCTCGCGCGAGGCCTCATCGGCCTGCGGGAGAAGATCGCGACGCAAGGCAGGATCCGCCGCCAGCTCCAAAGCGGCCTCGTAGGTCTTGATGTCTTGGCGGGCCTTGCGCTCTTGCTCAAGAAAAGACTCCACCGCCTCTTCCTCGCGCACCTTGCGCAACTGGTCTTCCACTGCGGCCAACTGCGCCCGCAGGCCCTCTCCCTCGACATCGAAGGACTCGGCCCCCGGCGCCATGCGGCCGATCGGCTGGTTTGCCAACAGGATGTCATCCTGCCCCTTCGCGCCGCTCAACTTGGGGTCCAGGTCAAACCAGCCCTCGCGCGGCGCCTTGATCAATTCCACCTGTGCGGGCTCGATCACGGCGGATACCCGGGACAATGTCAAACGGTCGGCGCGCGGGAAATCCAACCAATTCCAAGCCTGGGAGGCCACGGGAGAAACCACGGGCGCAGGTGGATCGACCGCGCGACCGCAGGCAGCCTGTGTCACCAGCCACACCCCCGCAAGGGCGCAACGCCACGCTGAAAAACGGCCCGCACCCCCGCCTTGGATTCTTGCGGGGAGGGTGGCAGCCATGTGCTTCATGATGATCTCGTTGGGATTATTCCAGCATGCCACGGGACAGCACCTCCTGATTGTTGTCGGACAAGAACCACAATTGCGCCAACCCGATGCTGCGCTGGTGGCGCACTTCATCCCGTTCGACCTGCCAACGCAAGGAGCGTTCAAGCAGCTGCGCCATGTCCTTGGCGGCCAACTTCCCCCCCATTTTGCGCACAGCCGCAATACGCGCGCCAAGGTCGGCCTCGCGAACCGCTGCTTCGCGCAGCAACCGGGCCTGGGTGGCCATCAACCGGAAGCGTCCGTCGATGTTGCGTTCGAATGCCTCACGCATCAGTTTTTCCTCGTCCTTGGCGCGTTCCGACTGATCCTGCGTATCGAGTATCCAGTTGGGGCTCCAATACATGTTGACGTTAATTTGAGTCTGGGCCAAATCCAACCTGGAAAGACCATTGCGCGAATCGTAGTTGGCGTTGGGCAATGTGAGATAGCCATCAAGGCTGGGCCAATACCCGCGCAAAATGCCGCGACGACGGGCAATGGCGCCGGCGCCTTCCACCGCCATCAACGCCACCCAATCCGGGTCGGTCAAAAAGGCCGCGTTGCCTTCCTGCGGCAATCCGGCAGCCAACAGTTCCTCTCCGGCTTCGGCCCAGGCCGGCAAAGACGCCAACTCCACCCGCACCGTCTCATGGGGCACGCCCAGCAGGTCGCGCAGGGCGTCTTCGGCCCCGCGCACACGCTCGGCGGCATCACGCGCGCCGGCACGGGCGTCGTCGCGGTCGCGACCACGGAAATACCCCGGGTGGCGCCCCATCAATTCGTCCAGCGCGTGGGCGCGGGCGGCGGCATCCTGCGCACCCGCCAAGGCCTTGCATCTTCCATACAGGTCAAGCAGATGGAATTTCACCGCCATGCGCCAAGCGATGTCCGCCCGCGTCTTGGCCAGCGCCACGGCGTACAAATCATTGGGCAATTCCGCGTATTGGCGCAGGTAGAACGCCACATCACCGGCAAATTGGGTGGCGGAAAAATCGCGCAATTCACGCTGATTGAAATTGGAATAACGGGCCGCACGCAGGGAAAAATAAGGGATCAACCTCTCCCACACCCGCCTGGCATCGCGCTCGGCATTCACGCGCCCAAGCCTGGCCTGCCGCAATGCGGGATTGTGATGCAACATGACAGACACAGCCTGGTCAAACGCAAGGACCGCCGGCGCCCGGCCTTCCTTGGCGACGGCCCCCGCCTCATCAAGTGAACGCAGCAACAACGCATGCTCGGTGGCCAGGTCCGTCTTGACCGAGACACAGCCGGTTGCGGCAAGCACAAGGAAGGTGAATAAACAATCTGTCGGACGGCATCGCATGAGTTGGAAAGGATACCTACTGGCGTGACTTACTCAACCCGGCATTCTCCAGATTCCGCTTGCGCTCAAGTGGAATTCGCACCAACAAATACACTCCCAGCAAAACCGCCCGCGTCAGCCACCCATCGACCGCGGCCCATGGCAGAGCCAAGGCGTAGACGACCGCGGAAACCACCAGCAACCCGAGCAAAAAGCGGGCGCCATGCTTGAGCGCCGGCGACTTTTTCCAAACCGCCGTCCAGAGGGTGGGCAACAGCAACATGGCCATGCCGACGCCTATTTGCCAAACCGCCAGCCGACACCACCAATTGCCCAAGCTCCACAACAAGAGTGGATGCATCAGCAATCCCAATCCGGCTCCGCACCAGGCCATCAAACAGCCTTTGCAAACATACAGCCCGCCCAATTGCCAGACATGGGGCTTGGATGCCTCTCCCGGTGGATGATGCCCCAGCACCCAAGGATCATGCGCACGCAAAAAAGCTGGCAATGACAGACCCATTTGGGTCGGCGGCCGCCGCAAATAGGCGCGCAAGTGATCAGAGAGGGTCGCCATGATGCCTGGATTATAGAAAAACCGCCGGGATGACCCAGCGGTTTTGAAAAGAGCATTCAAAGGTCGCGTCAGTTGAAATCGATTTGGTTTTCAGATACCGTGATGCCACCCGAAGTGGCCACGGCCACGGCGGCCGCGCCAGTCGAGCCGACATTCACATATGAACGGGACAGCGTAAAACCGCGGCTGTCATTGATGCCTGCCGTGACCAGGACCGCTGCATTGACCGAACCCAAACGGTTCAACCTTGCCAACACCGCGATTTTACCGCCATTGCCAATGGTTGGAACAAATGCCTTGAATTGCGTGACGGAGGCCCCGGTGGCATCTTTGGTAACCCAAGTAATACCGGTCAAGCGTTTGTTGGACCTGTTGTTGATGGTGAAGGCCGCAGTATCCCCACCGGCCGGATTAGCCACTGTGTAGCGCGTGACGCGCTGGGTGGTACCGGGCGCGGTGCCATCGATGATGGCTTGTTTTCCAGATGCCTCCACAATGGGGGAATCCACAGTGCCTTCTGCCGTGCGTGCCGGGTCATCCAAAACGACACTGGTACTGGGCGTGCTTGAAACAACGAAATTGCCAGACTCCGGGGGACTCTCAACAGAGGTGTAAGTCGTTGTAGTCCGCGTGGTTGTCGATGTGATGGAAGTCAAATCCATCACCACGGTGGTGTTTTCGGCCTGGCTTGTTGCCGAGCTGGACTTCCCACCGCACCCCATCACCACAGACAGGCATGCCACCATCGCAAACGCTGCCACAGTCGAAGCACCAGCAAGCATTTTCCCAAATTTCTTCAAGTAAGTAGTCACGGAAGCGTCTCCTGCGGATGCGTTCTCAGGCGAGAACAAGGTTAAAAAGAGGGGCCAGCGATGGGGCAATGTAGCATCCGCCTAGGCCGCGTCAAGTCCTTTTTGCTTTTTTCGCTTTTTCTTTCGCACCACCACTCTTGGAGCAGTCCCTGAACTATCGCCGATAACCCCCCATGTCTTTTTTTCTTTCTTCCAAACCACCCACCCAACCCGCCCGCGCCAGATTGGTGGTGGTGGACAAAACCCAAACCAAAGCGGCCGTCCCGCCACGGGCCCGCGATTGGTCGTGGGCTTGGTTGGCTTTGAGCCTGGTGGTGGGCACCGGTCTGGGTGCCGGCTGGTATGCGGCCCGTACCGCCCTGCGCGAACAATTAAGCACGCGTGTCCCGGTGCCGGTGGGCGCTGACGCAGTCCGCATGGATTCCTTCAAAAACGCCCCGTGGGTGCCCGAGCGCGATGTCAGATTGCTGCTTGACGATGTGGGCGCCCGCCTGTCAGCCGACCCTTTGGATGGCGCCGGCCTGGCCAAGGCCGCCAAACGCCTGGAACAGCACCCCGCCATCCAAAAAGTCGAGCGCATTTGGCGCGACGACGCTGGTTTTGTCCAAATCAAGGCCCTGGCCTATCACCCCGCCGCCGTGGTGGACGGCTCCGGGCTGTCAGTGGTGGACACCCAGGGGCATTTGCTGACCGAATACCTTGACCCGGCGGTGGCCGACCAACTGCCCATTCCCCGCATCAAAGGGGTGCGCACCCCGTCACCCTCCGGCGGCAAAGAGGCCATTTGGATGGATGCCGGCCTGCAAGCCGGCTTGAGCCTGCTCCGACACATGACGCTCAATGAAATCCGCCACCTGCGCTCCTTGGATGTCGGCCAGCGCGATGCGCAGAAACGCATCGTGATCTCTTTTTCCCTGCAAGGGGTGGCCAGCGAGCCGATTGACATCCTCTGGGGCCTGCCCACAGGGGAAGAGGCGGGCATTGATGCCGCGCCCGCGAAAAAATTGGCGGCCTTGCGCGCTTTGTGCCATGACCCCAAAGTGCGCGCAAGCCAACCTGGCGCCCGGTTTTCGGTGCGCTCCGGCGTGGCCACCGCCCTGGGAAAACCCGCCAATTCGGCCCCATCGGCAAATACCCCGCGCACCCCGTAGAATGTCCGGCCCTTTTGTGAACCCTGATCCAAGCCGGGCGCTTGCACGGCTTGCTTGCCTTTTTGAATGATCATCCGCCACCAATCCACTCATTGGAGTTGACCGCCATGGATTTTGTCACCCGCGAAGAAAAAGAAACCCTGGCCGCCCGCTTGGCCTCCCTGGCGGCTGCTGCCGTCCTCCGGAACCGGCACGTGGCGGCATCTGGTCCTGC
>CAZVNU010000155.1:657-5926 GCA_964628335.1 uncultured Phycisphaeraceae bacterium | reverse complement strand
GTTGTCGCAGGTGTCTACCGCGCCGACGCTGTATGTGCTGGACGAACCGACCACCGGCCTGCATTTCGAGGATGTGCGCAAGTTGGTTTCCGTGCTGCAACGCCTGGCCGACGCCGGCCACACTTTGGTGGTGATCGAGCACAACCTGGATGTGATCCAGTGCGCCGACTGGTTGATCGACATGGGGCCGGAAGGCGGGGCGGGGGGTGGGCAGGTGGTGGCAACGGGGACGCCAGAGCAGGTGGCGAAGGTGAAGGGGAGCCATACTGGACAGTATTTGAAGGGGATGTTGAAATGAAACGCGCCTCGCAAATCATCCTCGTCCTCCTATGCGCCTACCTGTGTGTGTATGGCCTGGTGCGGTGGCGTAAAATTCTTGTGATGCATGAGTATCGCCTCAAAGAAGAAAAGGTCATCGTTCGGTCGGTTGGCGTGGGATGGGATTGTCGTGATAACTGGATTGGGAAAACAAAAAACGGCCTGGCCCCGTGGATTTATCGCATTTGCCTGCCGCTGGCCTGCTGTGAGAACCAAGTGCGCGGTGGAAGGCGCAAGATTTTGTGAGGCCAGTCTCTATCCCCGCCCTACAATGCCCCCATGTCCTCCCTACTCTCCCGCATCACCCTCGACCCCGCCATCTGCCACGGCAAGCCCGTGATCCGCGGGTTGCGTTATCCGGTGGAAATGCTGCTGGATTTGCTTAGCGGGGGCATGTCGATGGAAGAAATTCTCGCTGATTACGAAGATTTGACCCGTGACGATCTGCTTGCGGCCATTGCGTGGGGCGCCCGCATGAGCCATGTGAAGCGGATGGAGGCGCTGGTCGCGTGAGGTTTTTCATTATTGAATTGGGGCGTATGGCGTTGGTGGTGCATGGTTGACTCAGGCCGTTGGCTTCGCAGGCGTTGAACATCCCGCGCTCCATCCACCCCAACGCCCCAACAAACCCCCTTTGTGGCAATTCCCCATGATGGTAATATGCCATCATGATCAAAACCCAGATCCAAATCCCCGACACGCTTTACTTGGAGGCCAAGCGCATTTCCGCGGAGTATGAAATGAGTTTGGCTGAAATCATGCGCCGTGGCCTTGAGAAAATGGCCGAGATTTATCCGCACAAGCGCCCCAGCAAAGCGGCATGGGCTCCGCCCAAAGCCAAGCGTGCGCTTGGGTGGCAGGGGCTTTCCGCCGAGCAGTTGCGCGACCTGGCCAACGAGCGAGATTAATCATGATTTCAGTGGACACCAACATCTTGCTGTACGCCTATGCGCCCGAGTCCCCGCTTCATGAGCGGGCGTCCGCCTTTTTGGCTGACCTGTCCGAGCAGCGGGATGTGGTGATTTCAGAATGGGTCTTGGTGGAGTTTTACAATCTGTTGCGCAATCCGGCCGTCATTCAAAAAGCGTTGTCTGCAAGCGAGGCGGTGGATGCCGTGGATGTCTATCGTGAGCATCCGCATTGGGGTGTGGTCGCTTGGCCTGAAAAGGGGCATGATCTCCACACGCGTTTATGGGCCATGGCGGGCCAGCGGGATTTTGCGCGCCGCCGTATTTTTGACGCGCGCATGGCGTTGTGCTTGCGCGGTTGCGGCGTGACCTCTTTTGCCACCGCCAATGTGAAGGATTTCCAGGGCTTCGGCTTTCGCAAAGTGTGGAATCCATTGTTGGATTGAGGGTGGGGGAATGGGCGCGACCAGGGCCGTTGGCCCGTTGCCGACGGGGGAGTAGGGGGAGTTGGCGCCTGCCGCCCGCCCAAGCCCAAGCCTCCGGCGCTTGCGGTAAAATCCCCGGCTTCCCACCCTTTCATCCAGCTTTTCCCCTGTTCGCCCATGCCCACCCTCAAGATTGACGGCAAAGTTTGCACTTTTGAAGGCAAAAAGACGGTTCTCCAGGTCGCCCTTGAAAATGGCATCGAGATCCCGCACTATTGCTACCACCCCGGCATGTCGGTGGTGGCTTCCTGCCGCATCTGCCTGATGGAAATGGCCTCGCCGGATCCCAAGACCGGCGCGCTGAACCACATCCCCAAACTCATTCCCGCCTGCCAGACGCCGGCACCCGACGGGGCCGAGGTCTATCTCAAGACGCCCAAGGTCATCGGCAGCCAAAAGGCGGTGATGGAGCAGTTGCTGATCAACCATCCGTTGGATTGCCCGGTGTGCGACCAGGCCGGCGAATGTTCGTTGCAGGATTACTCCTACAAATACGGCAAGGCCGAGAGCCGCTTTGAAGAGGCCAAAATCAAGCAGCCCAAAAAGGACATCGGCATGCATGTGCTGCTGTATTCCGACCGCTGCATCATGTGCTCGCGCTGCGTGCGCTTCACCCGCGAGGTGACCGGCACCCACGAGTTGGGCATTTTCGGCCGCGGCAGCGCCGAGCAGGTGGATGTGGCGCCGGGCCAGCCGCTGAACAACCCGCTGTCGGGCAATGTGGTGGATATCTGCCCGGTCGGCGCCTTGCTTGACAAAGACTTTTTGATGACCATGCGGGTGTGGAACCTGCGCAAAACACCGTCGATTGACGGCATCACCGCCAGCGGCGACAACCTGTCGGTTGAAACCAACGAGGGCAAGGTCTACCGCATCAAGCCGCGCACCAACCTGGAGGTGAACCAGTGGTGGACTTCCGACGAAATCCGCTACGGCTGGAAATTCGTCCACAGCGAAGACCGCCTGCGCGAGCCGTCGGTGCTGCTCAACGCCCAGGATCCCGTCGAGCCGCGCGGCACGGTGGACTGGGCCGAAGCCTATGCCGGTGCGCTCGAAGGCATCCGCCGCGAGACCGAAGACGGCGGCCGTTTGGGCCTGGTGGTCAGCCCGATGCTTGCCTGCGAAGAGGCTCATTTGCTGGGCAAACTGGCCCTGGCCCTGGACCCGCAGGCGGTGCTGGCGGTCGGGCCGGTGCCAAGCCAAGGCGCCGACAAGACCTTCCCTGGCGGTTACACGCTTTATGCCGAAAAAGCCCCCAATGCGCGCGGCGTGCGTCGGGCGCTGGAGGCTTTGGGCCGTCCGGTGCTGGCTTTTGATGCGTTTGTGGCGCAAGCAGAGCAGGTCAAGGCCGTGATCCTCACCGGCAATTACCCCAGTGACTGGGCCAGCGGGCAGGTCAAGGCCTTGGTGGCCGACCGCTTCAGCGTGCTGCTCGACACCCTGCCTTCCGGCGTGTCGCTGGGCGCCAACATCGTGCTGCCCACCGCCACCTGGCTGGAAAAAGCCGGTTGTTTCGAGAATGCCAAGGGCCGCCTGCAAGCCTTTGAAGCCGCCATCCCGGTGCTTGAAATGGCCCGCTGCGAGGGGCAGGTCGCCTTGGACCTGCTGGCCCTGGCCGGCACCGCCAAACGCGAGTTGTTTGACGCCGACGCGGTGCGCGCCGCCATGGGCGGCGTGTTCGTGACGGAAGTCAAATACCCTGCGCCGGAAGAGGTCCGCGTGAGCGAAGTGGCGTATTCCGCACTTTGATTTGACTTTCAAGTCGTTGCCTGTAATAAGGGGCAGGCGCGTGGCGTCCTGCCCCTTGTCTTTCCCTACTTAAAGGTTTTCCATGCTTGCCCGTCGTCCTTTGCTTGCCCTGTTGCTGCTTTCATCCCTCGCCGCCGTGCCAGCTTTGGCCGCCGAAACGGTGGTGGGCACCGGCCGTTATGCCGAAGACGCCCTGCCCGCCGTGGTCTGGCAGCCCAAGGTGCTGCCCGGGGCGGCGGTGGTGGCCCAAGTGGTTGCGCAAGACGGGCCGGTCAAAGCCGGCGACAAAATGCTGATGCTGACGGTCGAAGGGGTGGACGAGGTGTTGGCCGACACCCGCCGCGCGGTGGCCAAGGCCGAGCGGGCGGTGCGCTTTGAGCAGGCCGAGGCGGTGGCCCAGACCAAGGAATTGGCTGCGGCCAAAGCCCGTGCGGTGGCGCAAGCCGAGGCGGCCAAAGGTTTGCGGCAACGCTGGCAGGAAGCCGAACGCGCCAACGCCTTGGCTGAAGCCGCGCGCCAGGTGGAGAATTTGGAAGCCCAATTCAAGGACAGCAGCGAGGAATTGCGCCAGTTGGAAAAAATGTACAAAGAGGCGCGCATCGACAGTTCCACCCAAGATCTGGTGGTGGGTCGCGAGCAGCGCAAGTTGCGGAAAATTGAAAAAGATCTGGATTTGCAGCGCCGCCGCACCGCGTATTACGCCAAGGTGGAATTGGTGCAAAAAGATGCCGAATTCGAGCGCGCCGAAACCGAGGCCGCCTTGCGCCTTGGCGCCGAAGAGCGTCGCGCGGCCCGCGAGGAGGCGCGGGTGGGCGATGCGCTCGAGCAGGCTGAAAAAAACCTCAAACAAGCCCAAAAAAAACTGGTTGAGTTGGAAGCCGATGTCGCCGCTTTGGCGGTGGCGGTCCCGGCCGATGGCCGGCTGTCTTTGGCGCTCAAAGCCGGTGATCAGGTGAAGGGCGGGCAGGAATTGGCCAAGTTGCTGGCGCCTGCCGGCGGCAGCGTGAAGATCGAAGTGCAGCCGGCGGGGCTGGTGGGGTTGCCGGTCGACACCCAGGTCAAGTTGCGTTTCGTGGAAACCGGCGTGACGGTGCCGGGCAAGGTGGTGGCGGTGGATTGGGCCGGCCAGCCCGAGGGCGCCAAGACCCTGTTCTCAGTGCGGGTGCGCCCGCTGCCCGCCGATTTTGTCGCGCGCTCCGGCCTGAAGGTCGAGGTGGTCAAGTGAGGCGGTTGCCGCCCTTGCTGGCGGGTTGCCTGGTGCTGGCGGCCTGCGCCGCACCCCAAGCCCAGCCTGCCACCTATCGCCCGCGCACCGATGCCGTGCCGGTGCTGGCCGAGCGTCAGGGCGTGGATTTTTTGCTCAAACACCAAAATGCCGACGGTTCATGGGGTACTTTTGCCAGCCGCCGCAGCTCGGAAGTGTTGACGGCCGGCATGCCCACCCACCATGGTTTTTCCGCCGCCACCACCGCGCTGGTGGCCAAGGCGCTTGGCGGGCCGGCGCAAACGGATGCTTCGGCGCGGCAGGCCCTTGGCCGGGCCTACCGCTATTTGCTGGAAGTGCCGGTGGCCGACCGCGCCCACCCGGAGGTTTTCTACGAAGTGTGGGCGCACACCTTCCGCGCGGAGGCGATGGCGCAATTGCTTGGCGATGACCATTTCGACGCCTTGCATGTCAAGGCCCGGCGGGTGCTGCAATCGGATGTCGAAAGCCTGTGCGCCCTGCAATCGGCCGAAGGCGGCGTGGGCTATTACGATTTCGGCCACACCCTGAAAATGCCGACCGGCCGCTATTCCACGGCTTTCAAC
>CAZVNU010000155.1:0-647 GCA_964628335.1 uncultured Phycisphaeraceae bacterium | reverse complement strand
ACACCGCCTGCGCCATGCGCGCCTTGGTGGCAGCGAAAGCGGCTGGAGCCAATGTGCCGCCGACCGTGCTCGAACAAATGCGCCGCGCCCTGCTTTCCATGCGCTCGCCGGAGCGGACTTTTCTGTATTCCTTTCCGTTCCGGCGCGCGCCCAATGCCGGCATCAACCGGCCGCAGGGCGCGATGGGGCGCACCGGTGCCTGTTTGCTGGCGCTGGCCGAGACCGGCGAGGAGCCCAAGGGTTCGCGCCGGGACATGGCCGAAAATTCGCAGCGCTTCCGCGACAACTACGCCTTTTTGCTGGCGGCTTATGCGCGCCCGGTGCCGCATGAAACCTATTACCACAACGCCGGCTACTTCGTGACCTTCGGCCTGTATCACGCGGCCCAATGCGCCGAGCGCATGGGCGGGCCAGAAGGCAAGAAATTCGCCACCTGGCAGGCCGCCGAAATCGCCGCTTTGCAAAGCGATGTGGGCTCGTGGATGGATTTTCCGCTCTACGGCTACGGCCAGTATTACAGCACGGCCTTTGCGCTGCTGGCGCTGCAGGCCAATGCGCGGACGCTGCGGTAAGAATAGGGCGGGGCGGCTTTGCAGGGCTGGCAGGTGTTGGAGCGCGGGTGTCCCCACCCGCAAATGCCGCCCGGG
>CAZVNU010000154.1:3062-5930 GCA_964628335.1 uncultured Phycisphaeraceae bacterium | reverse complement strand
GGGACCGGGCAAAGACGCCGGGCCCCACCCCTTACGGAGCCCCTTGATGCGTTCGCCTCTGTTGCGTTGTTTGCTGGCCGCCGGTTGTTTGTGCGTGATGCCCTTGGCCAAGGCGGCCGACACCCTGCCTGCTCCGGGAACCGACGCCCGCACGCTGGACGGTTGCACCGCGCTCAAGTCCATGCCGTGGCATTTGGGCGACATGTGGTGGGATATTGGCGAAGCCGCCACCCGGGAGGAATTTCAGTCGTTGGACTTGGATTTTGAGATCAAGGGCGAAGTGGGGCCGGATGTCAAGCTGTACATCGCGCCCACCGGCGGCTCCGGCGGGGTGGCGGGCCAGGATTTTTACGGCGGCGTGCAGACGGATTCGTGGATGAACCGCACGCTGGAGCGGCCGCTGGAGTCGCAACGCCAGAGGATCGGCAAGGCGGCGATCTTTTCAACCTGGGACGATCGTTCTTTGGAATCCATCCTGCCGGCGCCCAATGGCTACTTTGATTCCGCCGGCCACGAGGGCGATTTCATCTCCGTGCGCAACAAGCTGGCATGGGGGGAAGGCCGCTACACCTACCGCGTGTGCCGCCTGTCAACCGAAGAAGTCGCCGGCAAAAAACGGGCGTGGATCGGCGCCTTTGTCACCAACCACCAGAGTGGCGAAGTGACCTTTGTCGGCGCCTTGCGCCTCAAGCACGGCGAGAACCTGCACCTGACCCGCCAGTTGTCCGCCTTCGTCGAGATTTACGGCGGCCGGCCGTCGTTCGCCTCGCTGCCGTACGGATTGGAAGTGACCTTTATGAAGCCCAGGGTCAACGGCAAGACGGTGGCGGACGCCCATGCGATGGAGCAGTTTGATTCCAAACTCCCCGACATCATGTATACCGAGGTGGTGGGGGTGGACGGGCGCACGCTGGACCAGCCCAAGGCGGCCAAGCCGGAGGAAATCGCCGGTTTGCGCTTCAAGCTGGTGGACAAAGTGGTGGAACGCCAAAAGCGGCACAATCGGGTGTTTTGAAAAGTGGACGCGCCGGCCCGGCGCGTTCACCGGAAGCAGCCTGAAAAACAATGTGTATTCCATGGGTGCGGGCGTTGTTTTCAAGGTTATGCACCGTGGACGCGGCGAGCCGCCGCGTCTACTTTACAATTCCCCTCCCATGAGCCAGCCCCAAAAACCGCAACCGACCCAATCCAAGCCCAAGACCGCCATCTCGCCCACCCGCGCCGAGAACTACCCCGAGTGGTACCAGCAGGTGGTGCGCGCCGCCGACCTGGCCGAGAACTCCGATGTGCGTGGCTGCATGGTCATCAAGCCCTGGGGCTATGCCCTGTGGGAAAATGTGCAGCGCGACCTGGATGAAAAATTCAAGGAGACCGGCCACCAGAACGCCTACTTCCCCCTGTTCATTCCCAAGTCGTTTTTGGAGAAGGAGGCCAAGCATGTCGAAGGCTTCGCCAAGGAGTGTGCCGTGGTCACCCACCACCGCCTGGTGGACGACGGCAAGGGCGGCCTGATGCCCGATCCCGAGAGCAAGTTGGAGGAGCCGCTCATCGTGCGCCCGACCTCCGAAACCATCATCGGCGCCTCGTTCGCCCGCTGGGTCGAGTCGTACCGCGACCTGCCGATTCTCATCAACCAATGGGCCAATGTGGTGCGCTGGGAAATGCGCACCCGTTTGTTCCTGCGCACCACCGAATTCCTCTGGCAGGAGGGCCACACCGCCCACGCTTCTGCCGCCGAGGCCATCGCCGAAACCGAGCAGATGCACGAGGTCTACCGCGAATTCGCGGAAGGCACGATGGCCATGCCGGTGATCAAGGGCGAAAAGCCCGCGCACGAGCGCTTCCCCGGCGCGGTCAATACCTACACCATCGAAGCGATGATGCAGGACAAGAAGGCCCTGCAGGCCGGCACCAGCCACTTCCTGGGCCAGAACTTCGCCCACGCGCAGGACATCAAGTATCTGGGTGCCGACGGCGCGCAGCACCATTGCTGGACCACCTCGTGGGGTGTTTCCACCCGTTTGATCGGCGGCCTGATCATGACCCACGCCGACGACGACGGTTTGGTCTGCCCGCCCAAAATGGCGCCGGCCCATGTGGTCATTCTGCCCGTCACCATGAAGGCCGAGAAGCCGGAAGAAATCATTGCCGCCTGTGAAAACCTGGCCAAGGAATTGCGCAAGTTTGAATTCGGCGGGCGCAAGCTGGTGGTGCAGGTGGACAAGCGCGACCTCAAGGGCGCCGACAAGATGTGGCAGTGGGTCAAGAAGGGCGCCCCGGTGCGCGTCGAGATCGGTCCGCGCGACCTGGCCGCCGGCACCGTGTTCGCCGCCCGCCGCGACACCGGCGAAAAGAAGGGCGTGCCCCAGGCCGAATTCGTGGCCGGCATCGTGGCGCAATTGCAGGAGATCCAGGACGCCCTGCTCGCCAAGGCCAAGGCCTTCCGCGCCGCCGCGACCAAGGTCATCAAGACCGAAGCCGAATTCATGGACATGTTCAAGGGCACCGGCGAGGACAACCTGGCCCCCGGCTTCGCGCTGGCCCACTTCTCTGGCGACGAGCAGATCGCCAAGCGCCTGCAGGACAGCCTGAAGGTGACCGTGCGCTGCATCCCCTGCGACGGCGAACTCGCCAAGCTGGGCGTCGAAGGCGCCAATGAAGAGGCGGGCACCTGCATCTTCACCGGCAAGCCCAGCGCTCGGTTGGCGGTGTGGGCGAAGTCGTATTGAAAAAGTAGCGATCTCTATCACGAGCCCTGAGCGCAAGCTCAGGGGAAACCAAGCCTCCTCATCTTGCCCATGCAGATGCGGAGGCTTTCTTTTTCCCCGAGCTTGCGCTCGGGGCTCGTGAGCGCAAGTCCGGAGTTTT
>CAZVNU010000154.1:2120-3052 GCA_964628335.1 uncultured Phycisphaeraceae bacterium | reverse complement strand
GCGGTTGGTGGTGTGGGCGAAGTCGTATTGAAAAAGTGGACGCGGCGGCCCGCCGCGTTGGAAATAAGATTCGATTATGCGACGCGCGCCGAACTTTCGGCGCGCGTTGTTTTTACAAACGGGGAACGAACGCGGCGAGCCGCCGCGTCTACAATCGAGCCATGCTTCCCATCGCCCTTGGTTCCCCCATCTCCGTCCGCGCGGTCAACCTGTCCGACCGCCTGGATACCCGTCCCCTGCGCGCCCCCGACGCCCTGTCCACCGAGCCGTTGGCCATGGCCGTCGGGGGCGGCGGCATGGTGGTCCTGTTCCGCTTCGGCGTGGCGGTGTTTTTCGGCGTATCCGCCGAAGCCGAGGCGATCTTCCTGCAGACGCTCGCCCCGCACCTGACCGCCCCCGCGTCGGCCCAGGACCGCGAGGACACCCAATTGCACATCCGCCCCGAGGCGCTGGTCGAGGGCCCCGAGCGCGGCGGCTTGGTGCTGCGCGAACTGACTCTGGAAAAGGTGCTGATCGCCGCCGACATCCTGGGCAAGAGCGTGGCATTGGCCGCCCTGGAATCCCGCGTGGCGCACGCTTTCGAGCATGTCGAACCGTTGGCCAGCGCGTTGGGGCGCGAGGGGCGGTTGACCAACGACCAGCATGGTCTTTTTCGGCACATCGGCCGCGCGCTGCTCATCGAGCACGCGATGGTCGCCCGCGTGCAGGTGAACGAGAAACCCGACCTGCTGTGGGACCATCCGGGGTTGGAAGGCCTTTATTTGCGTCTGGAGAGCGAGTACGAACTGGCCGCCCGCGCGGCCATCCTTGAGCGCCGGGTGGACCTTCTTTCGCGCACGGCCGGCACGGTGCTGGGGCTGTCGCAGCATCGGGCGTCCATCCGGGTGGAGTGGTACATCGTGCTGCTGATTGTGTTTGAGATCGTGCTGACG
>CAZVNU010000154.1:0-2110 GCA_964628335.1 uncultured Phycisphaeraceae bacterium | reverse complement strand
GGGTGGTGGCATTAGGGAATTTGCATGACAAATCAGCAGATGCCTTGAATAGCGGCAGAGCCGCCGCGCCATTGGCGTTTTTTTCAATTGGCACGGCGCTTGCCTTAGGGTGGGATGGTTGACAAGTGGCTTGCGCTTCACTTCTTTGTTTCACACAACGATTGGTTATCCCATGAACTTGCGCATATTGGTCGCGACCGGACACTGGCCCACTTTGGTGTTGGCTTGGTTGTACTTTTTCACCTCGTTTGTGGTGTGGACCCTGCTCGGTCCGTTGGCCTTGGCCATCGGCGAAGACCTGCACCTTTCGCCGGGCCAGCGTGGGGCGTTGGTGGCCATGCCGTATTTGTCCGGCGCCGCGCTGCGGATTCTGGCCGGCTGGATGGCCGACCGGGTCGGCGGCAAGCGCACGGCGATCATCAGCCAGATCGTGATTCTGTTGGCCTTGCTGGCGGTGTGGCTGGGCGGCTTGCCTTCGTTCCCCATCGCATTGGCTTTCGGTTTGTTGCTGGGGGTGGCGGGCGCCTCGTTCGCCATCGCCTTGCCGCAGGCCGGCCGTTGGTATCCGCCCAACATCCAGGGCTCGGTGCTGGGCATGGTGGGCATGGGCATGGTGGGGGTGGCGGTGGCCAATTTGCTTGGTCCCGTGCTGGCGGCGACTCTGGGGTGGCGCGCGGTGTTTGGCTGGTCGCTGCTGCCTTGCGCCTTGGCGCTGGTGCTGTATTGGCTGTGGGCCAAGGATGCGCCCGCGCCGGCGGCCCGGCCCAGGCGTCTGCGTGATTACTGGACTTTGCTCTTGGACAAAGACGCGCACTGGTTCTGCTTTTACGCCACGGTGTCGTTCGGCGGCTTTGTGGGCCTGTCGTCTTACTTCGTGCTGTACTTCAAGGAATGCTTTGGTTTGACGCCCGCCCGGGCCGGGGTGATGGGCGCGGTGTGCGCCGCCGCCGGCGCCTTTGGGCGGCCCTTGGGCGGCATGCTGGCCGACCGCTTCGGCGGCATCCGCGTGCTGCAAGTGTTGTATGTCATCGCCGCCGCCGGGCTGTTGGCGGTGGCTGGCGCCCAGTCTCTGGTTGCCGGGGTGGTGGTGTTTTTGGTGGTGCAATCGGCCCTTGGCATGTCCAACGGCGCGGTGTTCCAATTGATCCCGCAGCGCTTCGGCCGCGAGATGAGTTTGATGAGCGGCCTGACCGGCTGCGGCGGCGGCATCGGCGGCTTTTTGACGGCGGCGGCCTTGGGCGGGGCCAAAAGCGCCACCGGCGGCTACGGGCCGGGCTTCGTCAGTTTCGCGGCGGTGTGCGTGCTGGCGTTGGGCACCTTGGCCCTGGTCAAGAACCGCTGGCGCACGACCTGGGGCGTGCACAGCGGGGCGCGGATTTGAGGACGCATCGCGGCTGCTTGCCTTTCAGCGCTTGTCCGCGAAGGCGACCTTGCCATAGCCCGAGCGGGTGGCCTGATTGAAGGCGTTGACCACATGCTGCCAGCGCACGGTTGTTTCCGGCTTGATGACAATGGTGTCGAACTGCGGGTCAATGCGGCCGCTGGCCGGATGTTTGCCGTGGTTGCTGGCATCAAGGATGGCACTCAAATCGCTGAAGGTCGGCACCGGATGGTGGTTGAAGCGCAGAGAGCAACCGTAATGGTCCCGCGTGCTGTCAAGCTCCAGCGTGTATTTATTGCCAGCGTCCGGAGGGGGCTGGTGTGCGGGTGAATCGAGTCTGTTGGGGAGCTTGGCTTTGAGCGAGCCTTCATCGATGCTGAAATTGGCGGTGACGATGAAGTACACCAACAGGTTGAACAGGATGTCGACCATGGAGGTGACATTCAGGGTGATGCCGGGCTTGGCGGATTTTTTATGGCGGCGCTGGCGCATGACCGGTCCTTGGGATGGGGGAAAGCATCCAGAGGACGGGAGCGGTGGGGGAAACTTAAAACAGGGAGGGTCGGCTTTGGCCGACCCGTTGGATGATTGAGATTGAAAAGACAAATGGTTGACGAGGGGTGCTCGTCAGCCATTTGTTTTTGGATATTTGATGCGCAACTGGTCGGCTAAAACAATTTCAAAAATAGTCCGCGTGTCTGTGGGTGGCTGTTTCACCACGACGCGGTG
>CAZVNU010000153.1:0-5972 GCA_964628335.1 uncultured Phycisphaeraceae bacterium | reverse complement strand
ACCGCGGCTGGCGCGCTACGCCCCCTCGCCAGCCACACGAATTCCTGATGCGCCACAAGTAAAACCCGGCACACACAACCGCCACAAAAAAAAACGCGCCCCGACGGGGCGCGTTTTTTTTTCGCGCTTAAACCACCTCTTTCTCCGCCAAAATCGCCTTGCACCACGCCCCGATCTGGTCCCGCACCCGGCGGAAGACGGCATCCAAATCTTCACCCGGGTCATTCGGGTGGTCCGGATCCTCAAAACTGAAATGCCGCACTTCGGCGTCGCCGAAGTACACCGGGCAACTTTCCTTCGCCTTGTCGCAGACCGTCAACACCAGGTCGAATGTTTCGTTCGCGTAGTCGTTCACAGGGTTGGAAGTGTGCGCCGAAATGTCGACCCCCACCTCTTGCATCATGAGAATGGCCTTGGGGTGAACCCCTTTGGGAAGCGTGCCCGCCGAGCGCACCGCCACCTTGGCGCCGCCAAGCAGATCGAGCCAGCCATGGGCCATTTGGGAACGGCAACGGTTGCCGGTACACAGGACGAGGATGCGATAGGGAGGCAAAAACATGCGGGTTCCTTAGGGATTGGGCGTGAAGAAGCGTTTGCGAAACCAAAGCGACACATGGACCAGGCCGATGAGTGCGGGCACTTCGACCAACGGCCCGATGACCGTGGCGAACGCCACATCCGAGCGGATGCCGAAAATGGCGATGGCCACCGCGATGGCCAACTCGAAGTTGTTGCCGGCGGAAGTGAAGGCAAGGGTCGCGCAGCGCGGATAATCCGCGCCGACTTTTTTGGCCATGAAGAAACTGACGGCGAACATGACGGCGAAGTAGGCGCAAAGCGGCATGGCCACCCACAGCACCTTCATCGGGAACCGCACGATCTGGTCGCCTTTGAAGCTGAACATCACCACGATGGTGAAAAGAAGCGCCATCAGCGTGACGGGGGAGATGCGCGGAATGAACTTTTTTTCGTACCACGCCCGCCCTTTGAGCGGCAACAGCACGGCGCGCGTCAGCGCCCCGGCGGCGAAGGGGATGCCAAGATAAACCATCACGCTGACGAAGACCTGCCCGATGGTGATGTCCGCCAGTGTTTTTCCACCCGCGCCCTTCACCTGCGACAAATCAATCCCCAGCCATCCCGGCACGACGGAGACGAACACGAATGCCAGCACGCCATAAAAGAAGACCTGGAACAGGCTGTTGAGCGCGACCAGCCCCGCCGCGTATTCGCCGCTTCCCTTGCCAAGATCATTCCACACCAGCACCATGGCGATGCAGCGGGCCACCCCCACCAGGACAAGGCCGACCATCAATTCCGGCTGATGGCGCAAAAAGAGCGCCGCCAGCGCGAACATCAGAATCGGGCCGACCATCCAGTTTTGAACCAAGGAAAGCCCCAACACCTTCCAGTCGCGAAAGACCTTGCCCAATTCCTCGTACTTGACCTTGGCCAAGGGCGGGTACATCATAAGGATCAAGCCGATGGCCAGCGGGATGTTGGTGGTGCCGGCATCGAAGCGGCTGATGAACTCTTGGGTCGTCGGAATGAAATAACCAAGGCCGACACCCAAAATCATCGCTCCAAAAATCCAAAGCGTGAGGTAGCGGTCAAGGAAAGAGAGTTGTTTGGAAAGGGCGTTGGACATTTCAAAAACCCTGAAACTGCGTAAAAAGGAAATCAGCAACAACCGGTCGGCCCGCAGCACGGCCCCGCGCTTGCGCCCGGCAACAGGTGCGACGGCATGCATTGGTCCATCGCCAGGCAAGTGGTGCGCACGGGGCTGGCGGCAAGCACCACCGCCCCTTCCGGCGTGCGGGTCGCGTCAACCAGATGGTAGAAGCCCGCCACCGGCGCGGCCGCCGCCGGATCCTCGCACTCCAGGCGGATGGGCAACGCACCGTCAAAACCCGCGGCTTCGCTTTTTTTCAAGATGCCGGCGAGTTTGCCCGCCGCCAAACGATGGTCCACATCGGGCCCCACCCAGATTTGCCATTGCTGCCAGGTTTCCCGCCGGCGGGTGCCGCCGCAGTCGAGGAAATCCTTGGTCGCCGTGCCGATTTCGGTCACATGAAAGCAGACGGGAATCTCCGCATGCGGCAGGCGCAAGTGCAGGGCGGTGGCATCGGCGAGCAAGGGCAAGAGTCGGTGGGCGGTCAGCATGGGGCGTCCTTCGGGGGGCAGCAGGTCAGTTGTTGCAAACACAGCAAATCGGCGGCAATGGCGGGGGAGCCTTGTTGCGCCTTGGCCAGCCAGGCCAACAATGCCGCTTCGGGCGATCCTTTGGGCGGCTTGGCCAACCGGCAGTGCAGCCAGCGCCCCTGCTTGCGGGCCTCCACCAGACCGGCCTGGCGCAAAAGCGTGATGTGGCGCGAGACGGTGGCCGGCGTCAACCCAAGCAGCGTGGACAAGTGGCAACCGCACCACTCGCCGGCCCGCAACACGCCCAGCAGGCGCAAGCGCGACGGATCGGCCAAGGCAAAGGCCAAAGAGGCAAGGCGGATGGACATGACCTCATTATTGCATAATTACGCAATTATGCAAGTGAATGCTTGGCACGGCCAGGGAGGCGGGTGAAGGATGGGTGCCACGGACAGCGCAGCCGCGGCGGCGGAGTCGTCCGTGCGGTGGGCGCGGGTTGTTCCAGTTTCACGGACGACTCCGCTTCGCTGTGCTGTCCGTGGCACCCTCCGGTCTTTCCAAAGGGCTGCGCCCTTTCCCAATCCCACCACCCTCCTCACGAACACCTCATGCAAGGCTTTTATCCTTCCTCCCGTGATTCCCCCCCCTGCCCTCCCCATGCTGAAATCCGCCGCTTGGCGCCGCCTGCGCGAAAGCGCCATGTATGCCGGATTGATCGCCTGCGGCCTGTTCACGCTGGCCATCACCCTGACCATCATTTTCGTGCTGGCCAAGGAATCGTGGAGCTTCTTCGCCCACCCCCACCCCGACAACCAGGGCAACCTTGAGCAGGTGACGCTGGGCGGCTTCTTCGGTGATCTGTCGTGGAACCCCCTGCTTGGCGGCAAAAAACATTTCGGCATCTGGC
The DNA here is from genome assembly GCA_964628335.1 of uncultured Phycisphaeraceae bacterium. Taxonomy (GTDB): domain Bacteria; phylum Planctomycetota; class Phycisphaerae; order Phycisphaerales; family Phycisphaeraceae; genus CANIYR01. The sequence continues at coordinate 2,923 of CAZVNU010000153.1, read as the reverse complement.
CGTTGATCCTGGGCACCCTCAAAGTCACCGCCATCGCCATGGCCTTTGCCCTGCCGCTGGGCCTGATCACGGCGGTGTGGCTGGCCGAATACGCCTCGGCCCGCACCCGCGCCATCCTGAAACCGATCCTGGAATTGCTGGCCGGCATCCCCACCGTGGTGTTCGGCTTTTTCGCCCTGACGGTCATCACCCCGATCCTGGCCATGGATTTCGGCACGATCCATCCGTCCCTGGCCTTTTTGACCCACACCAACGCCGACGGCAACGCCGAGCCGCACAACCCGCTGGGGCTGGGCGTCTACAACGCGCTCTCCGCCGGCATCGCGGTGGGCATCCTGTGCCTGCCGATCGTGACCTCGATGGCCGAAGACGCCGTGCGCGCGGTGCCCAAGGCCCTGCGCGAAGGGGCCTACGGCCTTGGCGCCTCCAAGTTTGAAACCAGCGTCCGGGTGGTGGTGCCGGCGGCCTTGTCGGGCATCGTTTCCTCCTTCCTGCTGGCCATTTCGCGCGCCATCGGCGAAACCATGGTGGTGGCGCTGGCGGCCGGCTCCAAGCCGGTGGAAATGCTCAACCCCGAAGGCGCGCTGGCCTGGCGCAGCATCTTCAGCATCAGCGACGACGTGCAGGCCATGACCGGCTACATGGTCGAGCGCTTCAAGGGCGACGCCCCGCACGGCACGGTGGAATTCGCCTCCTCCTACGCCGTGGCGGCCACTTTGTTCGTCATCACCTTCGCCCTCACTTTGGCCGGCAACGCCATCCGCAAACGCTTCCGCCAGGCTTACGCATGAAGAATTCCATGAACAGCATTTCGCCCGCGTGGCGCAAAAGCATCGACCGCCTGTTTGAAGGCGTCTGCATCCTGGCGGCGGGTGCGGCCGTCGTCGTCCTGGCCATCTTGGTCGCCTCCATCATGCTCAAGGGCTGGAAGCATTTCGGCTGGAACTTCGTCTCCAGCATCGCCTCGCCCGACCCGGAAAAATCCGGCGTGCTGCCGCCCTTGGCCGGCTCGGTCATCACCTGCCTGATCTGCATGCTGGCGGCCATCCCCCTGGGCGTGGGCACCGCCGTCCTGCTGGAGGAATTCAAGCCCAAAAACAGGATCCTGGAACGGCTGCACGCGCTGGCCGGCCTCAACATCACCAACCTGGCCGGCGTGCCTTCGATCGTGTACGGCATTTTGGGGGTGACGGTGTTCGCCACCGCCTTCAACCTGTTCGACGGCTCCGAAACCGCCCCCCCGGCCATCGGCGTGCAATGGTTCGACCAGTACACCCTGCCGGACAAGTCGGCGGTGTTCGTCAAGGCCGACGGCCCGGCACCGCAAACGCCCGAGGCGCGGGCGCGGGCGGTGATCCAAGAAACCAGGCGCTTCGCGGCGGCGGCCCAAGCGGCCCCGCAACAGTCCAAAGAAGCCCTGCCGCTGTATGCCCGGGCGCTGACCGTGCTGGCCACCCTGCCGGAAACCCAAAAGGCGTTGGCCCACGACCCCTTCCCGCTGCATGCCAAACGCGACAACCGCGACCTGGCCGCCGCCCTGGCCCAACCCGTGGAACTGCCGGCCGAAACCTTGGCCGACCCCGACGGTCTGGTGCGGGCCTTGGCCCTGCTTGGCCCGCGCATGAACGACCTGGCCGCGACCCGCCAAGCGCTGCGCGACCGCTGCGAACCGTTGGAGGCAGAGGCCGCCACCGCCGCCGATGCCGAAAGCCGCAAGCGCCTCGACGCGCAATCCGCCCGCCTGCGCCGCATCCTTGGCGCCTTGCAGGACGACACCCAAGCCGCCCTGACCCTGGCCCTTGGTGCCCATCCCCTGCGCCCCATGCTCACCCCGACCCAAAGCCGCCATTGGCTCGGCGGTGACATCGGTTATCAGGGCGCCAAAGCGGCCGCGCCAACCTTCACCAACGCCGACGAAGAAAAAGCCAACAACCACCGACAGGACAAGTTGGACGCTCTGGGCGCGGCGCTCAAAGACGCCGTGGACGCCACCCGCGCGGGCGAGCGCCACACCGGCGCGGTGGTGCTGCCGGCGCCGGCCGCCGCCGCCATGGCCAAAACCTTGCTGGAAAACCAAGAAATCACCTCCCCGGAAGCGCAAAAGACCTTGGCCGGCGCGCTGGCCGACTTGGATGGCACCAAGAGCCTGGCCCTGATCCGCGGCCGCGGCGCGACCTTGGATGCGGTACGCGGCGTGCTTGAAAAAACCGGCGGCAACGGCGCCGCCAACCGTCTGGCCATCGGTGCCCCGGCCGTGCGCGTCAACCGCACCCTGTGGTACCACATCGCCCTGCCCTTTGGCCGGGGCGTGCTGGCCGGCGGCCTGACCCTGATGCTGGTGGTGCTGCCGGTGGTGATCGTCGCTTCGCAGGAAGCCCTGCGCGCCGTGCCGCAGACCCTGCGCCAAGCGGCGTTGGGCCTTGGCGCCACCCCGCTGCAAACCGTCACCCACACCGTGCTGCCGGCCGCCACGCCGGGCATTTGCACCGGGGTGATCCTGGCGCTTTCGCGCGCCATCGGCGAGGCGGCCCCGATCCTGATTTTGGGCGGGGTGGTGTACATCACCTTCCTGCCCAGCAACCTGATGGACAGTTTCACCGTGATGCCGCTGCAAATCTTCTCGTGGGCATCCGAACCCCAGGCCGCCTTCCATGAAATCGCCGCCACCGGCATTTTGATCCTGCTGACCGTGCTGCTGGTGTTCAACGGCATCGCCGTCTTCATCCGCCAAAAAACCTCCAAATAACCATGCCCACCCCCGCCGCCCACCCCGCCCCCCTGATCACCCTGCGCGATTTCCGCTGCTGGTACGGTGCCTACGAAGCCATCAAAGGCGTCAGCATGGACATCGCCGAGAAAAAGGTCACCGCTTTCATCGGACCTTCCGGCTGCGGCAAGTCCACCCTGCTGCGCTGGTTCAACC
>CAZVNU010000152.1:1198-5987 GCA_964628335.1 uncultured Phycisphaeraceae bacterium | reverse complement strand
ATGGAACGGCCAGCCCCTGCCCCATGCCGTCGGCGGCGGCCTGCATGCCTTTCCCTACCCCCCGTTGGCCGCCGTACCGACGGCATGGGGCAGGGGCTGGCCGTTCCATTGGTTGGCATGGACCGAGCCGTCCTGGCGGAAGCCGTAGCGCACCAGACGGAACTGGTCGTCGTCGAACTTGAACACATAGGGGGCGGGGATGGACGGCGTGCCGGTCGGCTGGGGGGAGGTGGTGTGGTGGGTGTCGCCGTAATCGAATTGGAAGCCGGCGGGAAAGGTCCGGCCGCCAAAGCACCACACGCTGGTTTTGAACGCGCCGCCCTTGGTGGTGTTGGACAGGTCGAAGGTCCATGGCCACGGGTTGTCGAGAATGGCCTGGTACTTGGCGCCGATGTCGGTCTTCGGGGAGGTGGTCCAGCCGTCCAGGCGCGGGGCGATGTTGGCGTTGAACCAAGCGCCTTTGTCATGGAGTTCTTCCGGGTACCAGATGACCGAGTCGGCCAGCGGATGGCCCGGGGGATAGACATCCACCCGTCCGTCCTTGTCCAGGTCGCCGGACCATTGGACGACGATTTCACTGCAGTGGTCGAAAAGTTTCAGCGTGTTTTGGATCACATCGGCCCCGAATTGGATTCCTTGCTCGGCCTGGCCCCGCTCCAGGGCTTTCAGGTCGACGCGCGCGTTGACGGCCGGCTGGTTGGTGTAATCGCTCCGGTCGTCGGGAATGCCCGCGCCGACCAGTTTCCCGAGGTAGTCGGCATCCGTCCAGTGGGCGGCGACGGCCGCGTCCTTGAACGCGGTCAGGGTGCCCGCCACGGTGTCGCCGGAGCCGGTGACGGTGCAGTCGCCGGAGGTGGCGGCATGGGCGCCGACGAACAATTTGGCTTGGCGCCCCACCGGCCACAGGTGGGCGGCCCAGTAGGGATTGTCGGGCGAGTCGGGGATGGGCGAGGCATTGGCGTCCCGCAGGGCGCCGTACCAGATGCGGGCCTCCCAGCTGGAGCGGTCGGTGGGTTGGGCGCCCGCCTCGGTGACGGTGTTCCGGTCCGGCGGGATCAGACTGAGCCAAGGATGCCCCAGTTCCGGCTTGCGGCAGGACATGAAGACCAGTTGATCGCAGCGCAAACGCACTTTGTTCTTGCTCATCCGGCCGTTGGCCAGCGGGATGTAGCCCAGGCGCAAGGCCGGCACGATCACCAGGCAGCCGCCTTTGGCGTCTTGGGCCCGGTTGGGGCCGAGCAAACTGGCCACATCCATCCGCAAACGCGAGTCCATGACGGCGGCCGTTGCCGCCACCGAGGCCGTGCTGAGGCTGGTGCGCACCATGCGTTGCGTCTGGCCGAACAAATAGAGGACGACGCCGCCAAGCAGGGAGGCGATCAGGATGGCGATCAGCAATTCGATCAGGCTGAAGGCGGCCGCTTCCCGGGAGCGCGGGACCGCGCCCCGTCCATGGGCGGTGCGGGCGGCGGAAGGAGAAAGCCGCGCTTCCGGAGGAAACAGGCGGGGATGCTCGGGGTGGGCAGGAATGGATTTCATGGCGCAAGGGCGAAAGGCGGGGTGCGGTCGAATCAATTGGTCAGGCAATTCCAAGGACGGGTGAAGGCGCCCAGGGATTGGTTGACGGTGCCGCCGTCATCGAGCTGGAGGGTGGAGACCCACGGCGACGGGCCGCCGGAAACCGGGGGCGGGGCCACCAGGGCGCCAATCGGGTCGGGCTGGGTCCAACTGGAAATGTGCCGGTGCAGGTTGGGCATGTTGGCGGTGTAGGTGGTGGTGCGCAGCGAGGGGGACACGCGCACGATGGCGTAGGTGCCGTCGCTCCAGTCCACCTGGTCGCCGATGGCGGCGTTGACCCGGGCCGCTTCGGAGGAGGCGTCCAGCACTTCCTTGACGATGAAGGGATAACTCCCGCGTTGGAGCATGAAGGTGTCCCCGACCTTGAGTTTGCGGTCCACCCAGCCGGTGCCGGTGCCCGCGTCGCCGCCGATGGCCGCCTGGAACGCCTTGACCCGGGCGTTGCCGCTCGCCTTCCATGTGCCGAGATTGGGCGCGTCCCGCAAGGTGCGGGCGAAACACAGGGGATAGCGCAACAGCACCAGGTCGTTGTCCCGGTCGTAGAGGGTGGCATGGATGGATGCGATGGCGGGAATGGGATAGCGGTAGATGTTGGGCGCTTTCCATCCCACGGCCTTGTTGTAGATCGGGTCGGTGTACGGGTATTCGCTGGCGCTGCCGTCTTCGCGGACGGGGGGGGAGATGTAATAGCCGAGCGAGTAGTGGTTCCATGCGGGACCATAGTCGGCCCCGTAGGAGTTGATCCAGGACGCCACGGTCAACGAGAGGCTGCCCCTGAACCAAGGATCGGCATTGCCGGGGTCGCCGCCGGTCTTCGGGACGGTTCCCATCGAGGCGGAGCCTTTCCAGTAGCGCCGCCACAGGACGGCGTTGGGGTCCGGCTTTCCGGCAAGGGCGGGATCGCCGCCGATGGAGCGCATGTCCACCCCGGTGGAACTGGTCAGCATGACGGCGTTGCCGGAGCCGTTGAACTGGAAAAAACTGGTCGAACGGGTTCCCTGTCCGTCGGGATTGGCGGTGTCCGACTCGCATTGCTCGGGCCATTCCCCGGTGCTTGGCTTCAGGAGGGTCACCGCCGTGAGCCGCCATTGGTCGGTGCCCGGAACGCAGACATGGTACGCCCATTCCCCGGTCGGATTGGGCGACGAACTGAGGTTGGAGAGCAGCAGGTTGCAGAAATAGGAGCGCGCGGTGAAATCAAGCACGGAGGAGGGATAGGAGAAATCCAGGTTCGAGAACCGATCATTGCGGTTGGTGAAGGCGTGGACGACTCCGTAGGCGTAGTTGGTGGCGTTGCCCCAGTTTGAAACGCGCCAGCCGACGCCGGTCTCCTTGATGTAAACGCCGTTGGCGGCCGGATTGAGGTAGGGCGCCATCACGGCGGCATCGGGACCGTTGAGGTACCACGGATACGCCCCGGGTTGGTTGTGCACGGCATCCGAGAAGAAGAACTGGTGCTTCTCGCCGCCGAACCCCATCGGCATGGGGGCGGTGGTGATCGAGGTGGAGGGTGCGTGGTAGTTCCAGCACAGGGCGTAGACCCCTTTGCCTTTGACGATCTCCAGCGCGTTTTTGCCGACGATGTCGCCGGTCGCCTTGGCCAGGATGCCCCGCTGCATGACGGCGCCGGTGGGCAGCATCATGGCGATGGCGGCGAAGCCGATGGCGAAGATGCCGATGCACACCAGGACTTCAACCAGAGTGAAGGCCGTCGGGTGTCTCGGGCGGGGCGGGAGGATCGGGTTCATGGCGGTTCCTTGCGGAGAGGATGAGGGGCGTCCGAAGCGCAACCCCCATGGCGGATCAGTACTCCAAGGCGGCGCTGCCTTGAAGGGCGAACATGAGCAGGCGCCCCTTGGTCTGGACCAGCACTTCATTGGGGTCGAGGTCGGGATTGAGCACGGGAACCCCCTTGGCGTTGTTCTTGCGCCAAGGCGTGCCGGAAGGCGAGTTGCCGGCCTGGGGCAAATCGCCATCGCGATACACCAACAGGATCGGCAACGAGGTGAAGAACCCCTCGCCTTTGCCCGCGATGCCGGCATTGGCGGGTGTGGGGGGGACGAATTGTGATTCCCAAGCCCCGGTATTGGCGTCGGGATCGTCGTACATCGTGACATCCCAAGTGTGCCAGCAAGGTTTCACATAGGGGGTCACCGCGGCATCCGGCGGCGCGTCCTGCAGATTGACATAGATGGCTTTGGACGGTGGGATGGCGGTTCCGGTCGGGTCCATGCAGATGGCGAAAGAACTGATCGGCACGCCGTTGTTCGAGACGATTTCAAGTTCCGTTTTGCCGTCGTCGCTGTTGTTGCCGGCGTTGTGCCGGCGCCACAGTCCCGCCACGCGGACATCGCTGCCCAAGGTCATGGGTTCGAGTTGCGCGAAGGCGGTATAGCCCCGGTAGGCGTAGTCGGCGCCATTGGCCGCCGGCGTCGGGCCGGCGCTGCTGAGAAAACCCCGTTGGTTGGTGGCGGGATCCGTCAAGCCCGGCCGCAGCGTGCCCGCCAAGGCGGGGTTGAGGGCGGTCTGGGCGCTCAAGGCGTAAAACACATCGTAGTCCTGCCGCGCATCGTCCCAGCGAATCACCAGCGCCGTGCCGGTGTAGGCGGAACCGGGGACGGTGGGCAGCGTTTGCGTGAAATCGGGCAGCGGATAATCCGCCAAGAGGTTGCGCGTCTGGAGCACGCCCGCTTTGAGGCGGGAAACCGCGGCATTGAGTTTGACATCCCTTAGCATCAACCCCAAAACAGGGACCGAAATGGCCGTCAACATGACGATGAGGGTCGCCACCACCAACAATTCCACCAAGGTGAAAGCCCGGCGCCGGCGGCGTGTCTTTGGGGGAAGCGGCGGCAGGCGGCGCGAAAGTCTCATCGGTTGGATTCCTGGGAATAGATGTTGTCCTGGGCGTGGTCGTCGCGGAATTGGGTGCGTTCCCCCCGGGCATCGCGCCGGTCGTCGGCGAAGGCGCCCCAAACGCCATCGGGTCCTGCGGAGATGAATTGGCAGTGGGGGTAGGCCGCAATCGCGGGACGCACGATTTCCTTGCCGGCGTCGGATTGGGCCAACGCCGACGGGCCATAGCAGGGGATGCCATTGGCGTTGTAGGAATCGAGCGCGAACTGCTCGTCTTGGACGATGTATTCGATGGTCGGGGCCACCGATCCGCTGTTCGCCACCGGCGAGTCGCCGGGGGCCAAGTCGCTTTGGT
>CAZVNU010000152.1:0-1188 GCA_964628335.1 uncultured Phycisphaeraceae bacterium | reverse complement strand
CTTTGGTTCAAATCGCCACCAAAGGTGGACAGGCGGTAAAGGATGGGACTCCCCCAGGCATCCACCGGCGCGCGCAGGCGATAGCCTTCGCTGGGGGACATCAAAGCATGTTCCAATGGTTGGCCCAAGAAGAGGGCATTGGCCTTGGCCAGGGCGGTGGCATGGCTGGGATAGACCTGAAAGACATCCACCAGGGGGCCGTTGTCATTTTGTGCCATCCCCCAGGTCGAAGGCAGCGTCGAACCTTTGAGAGAGGCCCCCAAATGGTTGATGTTGGTTTCGGTGCCCGGGATGCGCGAGGCCAAAAAGGCCAAGAATTCCCCGCTGCTCATCTGGCGGTTGTGGGGGCCGCCGGCCCAAGTCGGCACCACGCCTACCGCCGCGGTATGGGGCTGAATATGAAAATAATTGGCCAGCCGATGATCCGGGTAGACGACGGAGGTGCTTTTGAGTTGGTCCACGATCGGGATCAGGGTGCCCATGGTGGATTCGGTGGCATGTCTTTGCCATTGTTTGCGGGCGCTGTGGCCCCATGCTGCCACCATGCCAATCAAGGCCATGATGATCGCCATCGCCACCATCAACTCAATGAAAGTAAAGCCACTCCGGATACCCCGAGAGAACCAGGGCTGGCGGGTGTGGAGCGCGGGTGGGGACAGACTTCCGGCGGGCGGCATCGAGCCGCCCGCCGGAGTTGCGGGTGGGGACACCCGCGCTCCAACAAGCCCGTGCGCTGTTGATCCGCCAACCCTGCGAGAGAGCCTTTTGATTTTGATGGACGGTTGGACTAAAGTATGCATGGGGGCGAAAAACAAAGGGTAATTCCGGCCATTTGAAGCGCCCAGTGCCACCTTGGATGGACATGGGGAGAAGTGAAGTGAATGAAATGCGTGTCAAATCAAATCTTGCGGTTTTCTGGCTCACTTCCTTGCGGGCGCACTTGGGGCGCACTTGGGGACAGGGCTCACTTGAGGAGACTCACTTGAGGACATGCTAAGCCCACCCCCCTCCTTTATCGTTTTTTTTTTTTCGTCTGTGCAAAATCAAACATCTTCCGGCCAAGGGGTGAAATGCGCATGACTCCGTGATTCATGTCGCGTCAGGGCTGGCGGGTCACGCGCGTCATCCCGCTGAAAAAAGTAGACGCGGCGGCCCGCCGCGTCCGCTCCAACCCCAATCAAAACGACG
>CAZVNU010000151.1:4197-6003 GCA_964628335.1 uncultured Phycisphaeraceae bacterium | reverse complement strand
AGATGGCGAAACTGTCGTAGTTATTTTGTCGCAGGCCCTTATTCCCGGGTCAGGGTTTCGTCGAGGTTGAGGATGACGCCGCAAACATTGGCCAACGCGGCAAGGTTTCCCTTCGTGGCGCCGTCCAAGCCGGCCGGCAGCGGATGCTCGCCGACCTTGAGCAACTTGTTCGCGTCGTCCGGGTGGTCGGCGTAGTGGGCGCGCGCCTTGTCCAAGGCGGCGGCCAGAGGCGCGAGCTCGGCGGCGGTGGGTTCGCGCAGCAGCACGCGGGCGAACGCGGCCTTGATCTGCGCTTCGGACTGGACCGAGGGCGGCCCGCCCTCGCGCATTTCCCCAAGCACCTTCTCGGCCAGCACCCGCGCGGCCTCGGCATGGGCCGGGTCGTTCATCAGGGCCAGCGCCTGCAGCGGCGTGTTGGTGCGCACGACCCTCACCTGGCAGTTGGCGCGGTTGGAGATGTCGAACAGCGAGGCCGGCGACGACAACCTGCGCCAGAACACGTACAGGGTGCGGCGGTAGAGTTTGTCGCCGTGGTCCTGCCTGTAATGGGCGTGGTTGTTGGTCACTTCTTCCCACAGGCGCGGCGGCTGGTAGGGGAAGACCGGCGGGCCGCCGACCTGCTCCACCAGAAGACCCGACACCGCCAACGCCTGGTCGCGCAGTACGGCCGCCGGCAGGCGGAAGCGGGCTTGCCGGGCCAGCAGGCGGTTCTGCGGGTCCTTCCCGGCCAACTCGGGGCGGAAGACCGAAGCCTGCCGGTAGGTGGCGCTGGTCACGATCAAGCGTTGGAGTTTCTTGAGGCTCTTTTCGGTTTGCAGGCGGTGGGCCAGGAAATCGAGCAACCCGGGGTGCGAGGGATATTCCCCTTGCAGGCCGAAGTCATCCGGCGTGCGCGAAAGCCCGAAGCCGAAGAAGCGCTGCCACTGGCGGTTGGCCTCGACGCGGGCGGGCAGCGGGTTTTCCGGCGCCACCAGCCATTGGGCCAGGTCGCGGCGGTCCTTCTGCCGGGCGGGCGGGGTGATGGCGGGCGCAACCGGCGCGGGGGCGTCCGCGCCTGCGGTCTTTTCGGCGGAGGGGGTCTCCACGCCGGTTGCGCCTGGCGTCAGCACCGCCGGCGTGCCCGCCTCCACCTCGTCCCCGTGCTGGTCCCACTCGCCGCGGGTGAGCACGAAGGTCTTGTGCCACTTCTCGCGCGGCAAGTCCCGCATCACCAGCACCGTCTGATTGCCGTATGTGCCGGTGTCGAAGTCGTACTGCGGCCCCCAGGTCGAGGGGGCGCCGGTTTCGTCCACCTGGTTGAAGAAGGCCGACAAGGAATAGACATCCTTGGTCGAAATCGGATCGAACTTGTGGTCGTGGCAACGGGCGCAATCGAGCGTCAGGCCCAAAAAAGCGGTGCCGGTGGTCACGGTGCGGTCCACCACATAGTCCACCCGGCTCTCCGCCCCGTCGCGGCCACCCTCGTTGTTGAGCATGTGGTTGCGGTTGAAGCCGCTGGCCAGAATCTGCTCGGGGGTGGCCTCGGGCAAGAGGTCGCCGCAGATTTGCCAAGTGACGAAATCGTCGTAGGGCAGGTCCTTGTTGAACGCCTGCGCCACCCAATCACGCCACGGCCACATGGTGCGGGTGCGGTCGTGCTGGAAGCCGTCGGTGTCGCTGTAGCGGGCGATGTCCATCCAGCCCATGGCCATGTGCTCGCCGTAACGCTCGGACTTCAGCAGGCGGTCCACCTGCCTTTCATAGGCGTCCGGCGCGTCGTCGGCCAGGAAGGCCGCCACTTCCGCTTCGGTGGGCGGCAGGCCGGTC
>CAZVNU010000151.1:0-4187 GCA_964628335.1 uncultured Phycisphaeraceae bacterium | reverse complement strand
GTCACGCGGCGCAGCAGTTGCGCCTTGGGCGCCTCGGGCGACGGGGCGATGCCTTCTTCCTCCAGGCGGGCCAGGACGAAGGCGTCCACGGGGTTCTTGGCCCAGGCCGTGTCCTTGGTGGCGGGCGGCTTCGGATCGGAGACGGGCACGAAGGACCAGTGCGTTTCGTACTTGGCGCCTTCGGTGATCCAGCGTTTGAGGATGGCCTTCTCCGCTTCGGTCACCGATTTGCCGCTCTTGGGGGGCGGCATCACATCGTCTTCATTGCGGGTGGTGATGCGTTTCCAGGCTTCGCTCGCCTCCGGATCGCCCGGCACGACGGGGGTGTGGTCGCTCTTGGCGTTGGGTGCCGTGGCGGCGGCGAACTGGTCGAGGCGCAGCCCGGAGTCGCGCTTTTGGTCGTCCGGCCCGTGGCACTGGAAGCATTTGTCGGAAAGGATCGGCCGCACATCGCGGTTGTAGTTGAGCGGCGGCAGCGGGGCGGTGGGTTGCGCCAAGGGGAGCGCCGCCAAGACCGGGGATTCCTCTTTCGTCCGGGGCTCCGCGGGCTTGGAGCAGGCGGGCAGCAGCGCGCCGGCCAGGAGGCAGGCGATGGCGCGGGCGGTGGCAGGTACGGGTACGGGTACGGGTACGGGTACGGGTATGGGGCGGGGCATGGGGATGGGACGCCCAGGGGGCTTAGTTAATTACAGCCGGGGGAAAATGCCTGGCTGTTGTTGCCCTCAAAACATCCCCGTGATCGAAATCCGTCCGGAAATCGGTTCGGCCGGATGCACCACCGAGTCCAGGGTGGAGACACCGGACGGCTCACCGGCCAGACGCGATTCGTAGGCGAGATGGATGTCGTTGTTGCGCCGGTTGAGCAGGTTGAACACTTCGCCGGTGATTTTCCAGCGGCTGTTGATTTGGTAGCCGGCCATCAGGTTGACGGTGAAGATCGGCTTGGAGCGCATCGAATCGTCTTCCAAAAGCGGGGTGGCGCCGATGTAGCGGGTGCCGATGCTGCCAAAGAAACCTTCTTTGAAGCGCACCATCAGGCCCAGGTTGCCCATGGTTGAAATGGCGTTGGGGATGCGGTCGCCGGCCGGGTCGAAATCCGTGAAACGGGCGCGGGCCAGCGACAGGTCGCCATTGAGGGACAGCCAGTCGGTGAGTTTCACATCGTTGGTGAACTCGACCCCGAAGCGCCGTCCGGCGCGGCCGGGTTCCACCACGCCGTCTTCGCCGACATAGGTCAGTTCGGAATCACTTTCCATCACCCACAGGGCCACGGCACTTTGCAGGCCCTTGATGGCTTCGGTGCGCACACCCACTTCCGCGCCCCATTGGCGCACCAGCGCGTCGGCGGGATCGACCGGCGCGCCCATTTCATCGCGGGTGGTCAGCACGCCTTGGGCGGCGTTGGAATGGAAGCCCATCCCGGCGTTGGCGTAGAACTCGGTGCGCGCGAACGGACCGACCACCAGGCCCAATTTGGGGCTGACGATGCCGGCGGTTTCGGTGCCGGAATTGCCGGCGGTTTGGCTGTCCACATCAAAATGGAACAGGTCGGCGCGCACGCCGGCGGTGGTGCGGAAGGTGTCGCTCCAGAAGGTGACATTGTCGTAATGCGCGCCAAGGGAACTTTCCCAGGTGTTGTCCTTGCGGCTGGGCGCGCCAAGGCGGGTGCGCGCCGCGGAGGCGTAGGTGCCGTTGTCAATGCGGTCGTTGCGCAATTGCACGCCGAATTCATGGTGCAGGTGGATGTTCCCCGCATCCTGCGCGAAGCCGTAGCTGGCCTGGCCGCCGAACTGGTAGCGCTTGTCGTTCTGCTCCCGTTGGTCGCCGTTGACCTCATCTTCGGTGAACTGGGTGAAGTTGAAGAACATGATCTGGCTGGCATGGATGGCGTAGGCGCTGGCTTTGAATTCATGGCCGTCCTCCAGATGGTGGAATTCACCGGACAGCCCGTAGCGTTGGGATTCACCGCCATCGGTCGGATCCAGCGTGCCGAAGCGGCCGATCAGCCCCTGGGCAATGGCCCGCTGCGGCACTTGGGAGGTGCTGTTCCACTTCCCATGGTGCCCCATGCCTGTGATGGAAAAACCGTGCGTCGCGTCGCCCTTGGCATAGGTCAGCACGCCGTTGAATTTTTGGAAATCATCCTCGTTTTTCCATGGCCCGTTGTCGTGCGTGCGTTCCAGACCCACGATCAAGCGCCCGCTTTCGCCCATGTCAATCGGGGCGCCGATGGCTTGGCGGTTGTAGCCCCAGGAACCGAATGAAGCGGTGGCGAAGCCGAACTTGAGTTGCTGGCCGTATTGAAAGTCGGCCGAGCCGACCGAACCGAAGTTGCCGACTTGCGCCTTGTAGGGGCCTTTTTGGAAATCGATGCCGTCCACCAATTCCGGAATGATGATTTGGAGGTTGGTGAAGCCGTGGAAGTGCGCATGCGAGGGTTGGTTCAGCGGCACGCCGTTGAGGGAGGTGGCGAAATCCGAGCCATGGCCCAGGGTGAAGCCGCGCAAAAACAAATTGCCGGCGTCGCCGCCGCCGGCATGGCGCAGGGAACCCATGCCTGGCACCATCTCGAACATGTCGGCCGACCGGGCCAGCGGCAGCAGGTCCATGCGCTCGCGGGTGACGCGCCCTTCGGAGGCGGTGTCGGCCATGCCCACCAAGCCTTCGGCGCGGCCGACCGTCAGTACCTCGCCCAATTCATGGGGGTGGTTGTCGTCGTGCAGGTGGGGTGGAGCATCCTGCGCGCGGGCCAGGGCGCAAGGCAGGGTCAATACGAGGGCGGCGAGCAGGCGGTGGGTGGGGTGGGGCATGGTGGTGACCTTGGTGAGAGTTAATGATATTTGATATTTAACTATCAAAACATAAACATGTCAAATGATTCACCCATTGACGCGTAATAAAGGTGAATGGTGAGACGAGCCGCCGCGTCTTTGGGGTCCTTGCCCTTACTCAAACAATCCCAACTTCTCCCGGCCCTGTTCTTTGTCTTTGCCCTTGCCCTTGCCAATCACCCGTCCGCGATTCACCCGCTTCCGCTCCGGCGGGCGCACGCCTTGGAGTTCGCCTTGGGCCAGTTTTTTGCGGATGGTGGCGTTGAGCGCTTCTTTGGTGGTTGGTTCGCCTCGTTGTGCTTCGGGCACCACCGCCTTCAGGCGCTCGCGGATTTTGTGGCGGTATTCCTCCGACATTTCGCAGCCGACGAATTGGCGTTGCAAACGCTTGGCCACCGCCAAGGTGGTGCCGCTGCCGGCGAAGGGGTCGAACACCCACGCGCCCGGATTGCTGCTCACGCGGATGATGCGCTCGAGCAGGGCTTCGGGCAGTTGGCAGGGGTGCCAGGTTTCGCGCTCCGGGTGGATGCCGGTCAGGCGTGATTGCATCCAAGTATCGCTGTCAGGGGCGAATTGGGCGTCGTCTGATTCTTCGTGGCGGGGTTGCCAGTCTTTGGTGCCGGGGAAATTTCGCATCACCCACACATCGTCCGGCGCCTTGCCCTTGGGTTCGGCGCGCTTGTCGCCGTAGACCAGCAGGCGGGCCGAGGGCAGGGCGATGTCCCACTTGTTGAAGGTGAAATCCATCTTCTTGCCCATGTGCAGCCAGCCGTCGCCGGTCTTGGGGTCGACATTGGCGCCGCCCACGCAGTAGAACAAATGGGCGTGGCTGCGGTTGAATTTCAATTTGCAGCGCTGGCCGAAGGCGTAATGCCAGATGATCCAGTTGCGCAGCAGCAACTTGTTTTCCTTCTGCAGTTTTTTCAGGTGCAGCCGCACTTCGGCGGCGTATTCGTCGCCGATCAGCACATAAAAACTGCCGTCCGGCTTGAGCAGGCGCGCGCACTGGTCGATCCACGAGCAGGTCCAATCCACATAGGCGTCGTCGCTTTGGGTGTCGTGGTATTGGTCGTAGCCGTAGCCGATGTTGTAGGGCGGGTCGGCGAAAATCAGATCCATGCAGCCGGCCGGCCACGCACTCATGGTGGCCAGGCAATCGCCGCCAAACAGGGTGTCGGGGGTGGGGGGCAAGGGGGTGGGCATGGGCCGTAGGATAGGCGCAGGATGGGTGCCACGGACAGCGCAGCCGCGGCGGCGGAGTCGTCCGTGCGACTGGCGCAGGTCGCCCGGGTCGGCACGGACCAGGGTTGGCGGGTGATGGAGCGCGGGTGTCCCCACCCGCAAATGCCGCCCGGG
>CAZVNU010000150.1:0-6090 GCA_964628335.1 uncultured Phycisphaeraceae bacterium | reverse complement strand
CGGGTTCCGTTCTTCCCTCCCCCCGTTCCCATGCCCATGCCCCACACTCCGTCCGCCATTGCCATCCTGCTCGCCGCTTTCATCGCAGGCTGCCAATCCGCCCCGCAATCGGTCCCCGCCACCGGGGCGCCGCTGCCGCTATCCCCCGCCGCCGCCGCGCTGGAGGCTCAAACCAAAGCCGTGGCCAACCGCTGCGTGGCCACCACCGTCGGCATTTTGGCCACCCATGGCAAAGGCTTCGCCGCCGGCAGCGGCGTCTTGGTGTCGGCCGACGGCCTGATCCTCACCGCCGGCCATGTGGTGGGCGCGCCCGGCACGGCGCTGACTTTCCGCCTGCCCGACGGCCGCGTGGTCAAGGGCGTGGCCTTGGGCGTGGACCGCGGCATGGATTCGGGCATGGCCCGCATCACCGACCCCGCCCCGGCCGGCGGCTGGCCGTTCGCCCGCATCGCGCCGGCCGATTCCGCCAAGCCCGGTGAGTGGGTGCTGGCCACCGGCAATCCCGGCGGCGTGGTGGTGGGGCGCAATCCGCCCCTGCGCCTGGGCCGTGTCACCATCCACGACAAGGGCCGCATCCAGTCCGACTGCACCGTGGTCTCCGGCGACTCGGGCGGCCCGCTGTTCGACCTGTCCGGCCGCGTGGTGGGCATCCACAGCAACATCAGCCTGAGCGTGGACGAGAACCGCCATGTGCCGGCCAGCGTGTACCACGCGCAGTGGCAGGACCTGCTCGCCGGCAAGACCCTCCAATCCGGCGGCGGCATGCTGGAACGCGACCATGCCCATGGGCGGCAACATCAACGGCGCCAGCGGCGTGACAAGGTGGGCGCGGATCTTTCCCGCATCGGCGAAGCCCTGGGCAAACTGGTGCAGGAAGGCGATGCCGAAGCCAAAAAACTGATGGACGACGCCCAGGCCAACGGCGGCCAAATGAACCTCGACGCCGCCAAAGCCGGCGCACTCGTCGCCCGCGCGAAATTGCCGCCGCCCCCGGCGCAAGGGAAGGTGGGTCCCGGCATCCCCGCCGCCCTGCGCCCGATGATCCGCGGCCAAGTGAAATTCAGCCTGGAAAAACAGTTCCCCGGCGCCAAGGTCACCGACGCGGTGCTTGAGAACATCATGGACAACTCCTCCTTCGACGCCGCCACCGGCCATCTGGGGCTGTCCCCCGGCCTCGAAGATCTCAAGGCGATGGGCGTGTCCCCCGAAGCCATGGCTTCGCCCCAGACCGCCCGCGTGTCGCAGCGGCTGGGCGAACGCTCGCTGCAGGCCCTGTCGCTGTTCGCCCCCGCGCTCGACGCCGCCGGCGACTGCATCGCCGAAATCTGCTCCGACGGCAACCCCATCCTGATGGGCACCGTGGTGGGCGCCGACGGCTGGATCGTCACCAAGGCCAGCGACCTTGGAGGCCAACTCTCGGTGGTGCTGGCCGACGGCCGCACCCTGGAGGCCAAGGTGGCGGGCAAAGACGAGGCGACCGACTTGGCCCTGCTCAAGGTGGAAGCCAAGGGCTTGGAGGTGGCCCCCTTCGCCGTGGATCACTCCCCGCTCGGGGCGTGGCTGGTCTCGCCGATGCGCGACCCCAACCGTCCGGCCGTGGGCCTGGTCAGCGTGGCGGCCCGCCCCATCCCGGTGAAGTTCGCCCACTTCCAAGGCGAACGGAAAATCATGATCGGCTTGGCGCCGGCCGGCGCTCCGGGCAGCATGGCGATCGGCGAAGTCGTCGAAGGCCTGCCCGCCGCCGCCGCCGGCGTGAAGTCCGGCGACGAAATCCTGGCGTTGGATGGCCAGCCCATGTCCGATTGGATGAAGTTCGCAACCAAGGTGAAGGAAGGCAAGCCCGGCCAAATCATGGTCCTCAAGGCCCGCCGCGACGGCCAGGAGATGGAATTCAAGATGACCTTGGGCAGCGGCAAGTCCAGGACCGCCACCCACGACGCCATCGGCGAAACCGACAATGTCGCCGGCGGCAAGCTGAGCAAGCGCCGCTCCAACTTCCCCGCCGCCATCCAGCACGATGCGGTGGTGTGGGCCGACCAGTGCGGCGGCCCCCTGGTGGATCTGCGCGGCAAGGTGGTCGGCGTGAACATCGCCCGCTACGACCGCGTGTGCACCTTCGCCATCCCGGCCAGCCTGGTGCGCCAGACCGTGGCCCGCCTGCGTGCGGCGGCGGTGGCCAAGCCGGTCCCGGCCGATGGCCAGTCCTCCAGGCGCTGAATCCCGCGCAGACCATGGCTTGGCCCATGCCAAGGCCCAACCGCAGCCTGAATTTTCCCCATGGGCTGTAACACCTCTTGGCCGCCGGCGTCCATTGGGCGATGCCCAACACCCCCACCCTGCGTACGCTGGCCCTTTCCACCCTGCTGCTGGCCACTTGCGCTTCGGCACAACCCGCCGCGCAAACCGCCTTGCCCGATTGCGTCGCCCTCGATGGCACGCCAACCCAGCCCAACCCGGTCGAAAAGGACGGCCGCATCCTGCACTTCAAGGCGCCTGCCGTGCGCCTCCTGCGCACCACGGCGGACAAGCCCAAGGGCACCGTGCTGATCTTCCCCAGCGGCGGCTACCAGGTTTTGTCAGTGGTCGCCGACGGCACCGACAAAGCGCGATTCTGGAACAAACTGGGCTACGATGCCGCCATCCTCGAATACACGATCAACGAAAAAATCGGCAAGCGCGACGCCACGGTCTGCGACAAGGCGCTCAAGGATGCGTTGGCTTCCGTCCAACGCGTGCGCGGCCACGCCAAAGAACTGGGTCTGCATGACGGCGCCTTCATCCTGATGGGTGGCTCGGCCGGCGGCCACCTGGCGGCCCGCACCGTGGCGGCATTGCCCGAGAAGGAACGCCCTGACGCCCTCGTCCTGTTCTATCCGGCCTATCTGGAAGAAATCCCCCCCGGCCAAAAGCAAGCCGGCATGCCGTTGCCGGAAGGCAAGTTGCCGCGCCTGTTCACCGCCATCGCCGTCAACGACGACCCCAAGTGGGTCGCCGGCGCCCGCGCTTACACCGAGGCCTGGAACAAGGCGCCGGGCGGCGCCGGCAAGGCGACCTTCCGTTTGTTCGACGACGGCTTCCACGGCTTCAGGAAAGGCAGCCGCGCAGCGGCGGCGTGGCCGGAGTTGCTCGCCGCCTTCGAGAGCGGCAAGGCGGCCGCACCCGCCAAAGCCGCCAACGACGGCCAACACCAAGGCGGACAGCGCGGCTGGGGCTTCCACCGCATCACCAACGCCACCGCACAACCCGCCCTGCCGCGCGTGCTCTTGGTGGGCGACTCCATCGCCAACGGCTACCACGCGCAAGTGGCCCAGAAGCTCAAGGGCAAGGCCAATGTCGATCTGTTCATCACCGGCAGCCACATCGCCAGCCCCAACTACCAAGGCGACTTGGCCAAGGCCCTCAAGAACGGCCCCTACGCCGCCATCCACTTCAACGAATCGGGCCTGCATGCCTGGGTGCCTGGGCGGGTGCCTGCGGGCCAGTACGGCCCGCTGTTCGCGCAGGCCGTCGGCGTGCTGCGCGCAGGCTCGCCCGACGCCAAATTGATCTGGGCCTCGAACACCCCGGCCACCGTGGCCAACAAGCCCGGGGTGCTCGACCAGGAGCTGGAAAAAACCATTGCCGGCATGAACAAGGACGCCCGCGCCGTGGCGGAAAAAGAAGGCATGGCCATCGACGACCTGCACGCGCTGATGGCCGACAAACTCGGCTTGGCGACCGGCGACCGCTGGCACTGGGGTGCGAAGGGCCAGGCCGTGCAGGCCGAGACGGTCGCGGCCTGCGTGCTGGCCGAACTCGCCAAGTGCGACGCACCGGCAAAGTAATCCCTCCGACGCCATCTCCGTCAACCAGGCAACCCGGCGGCGGTTGATGGCGTCCTTGACGCTCTCACCGGCATGCGCCAGGAGCAGGTCGTGCAGGCGACGCGGGCTGCTCGGGATTGCGGTCGCACGCGGCGATCAGGAGACAGCAGAGGCGCAGGGAAAGACCAGGGCTGGCGGGTCAACAGCGCACGGGCTTGTTGGAGCGCGGGTGTCCCCTTGGACCATGCGCCCGCTTCCCTCATACGCCGCCCTTTTTCTGGCCGCCTTTTTGAGCCCACACACAGACTCGCCAAAAAAGACGAATTAAATAAAAAATCTATATTTCGCCACATATGGCGAGTACAATAAATTTATGAAATTCACCCCAACACTCACCGACGCCGCCTCGCTGGCTGAACTGGGCCATCGCTTGGCGCGAGTGCGTCTGGATCGGCAATGGACACAAGCGGCCTTGGCGAAGCAGGCAGGCGTTTCCAAGCGCACGGTGGAGCGGCTGGAGGCGGGCGGCAGCACTCAGACGCAAAATCTGATTCGGGTCTGGCGAGCATTGGGGCTTTTGGAGAATCTCGAGGCGCTTGTTGGCGAGGCGGGCCCCAGGCCCATGGAGCTTTTAACCCTCAAGCACCCGCGTCGCCGCGCCTCTTCTCCCCGCAAGCCCGACGCTCAAACAACACCCCAAAAATGGACCTGGGAGGATGACGCATGAGCACTGTGGCTGAAATCAAATTGTGGGGAAAGACGATTGGCGCCGTGTCGCTTGAAGAAGGAACGCAAGTGGCTTCTTTTCAGTACGCATCTTCTTTTTTGAGAAGCGACATCAAATTGGCGCCGTTTGTGATGCCGTTGTCTTCCCAGGTCTATCGCTTTCCCGCCCTGCCGCGCGACAGTTTCCATGGACTTCCCGGCTTGTTGGCGGATTCCTTGCCGGACAAATTCGGCAACGCATTGATTGATGCGTGGCTGGCGCGAGAAGGGCGGACACCCGCCTCATTCAATGCGGTGGAGCGCCTGTGCTACACGGGGCGCCGCGGCATGGGCGCACTTGAATTTTCTCCCGCTCAAGGCCCGCATGCGACCAAGAGCAGCAAACTCCAGGTGGATCGCTTGGTGCAACTGGCGTCGGATGTGCTTGCGAACCGTCACGGACTGCGCACTGCGTTGACGCCCGGAGATGAAGAAGACGCCCTCAAAAGCATTCTTCAAGTCGGCACTTCGGCCGGCGGTGCACGGGCCAAGGCCGTGATCGCTTGGGATCCCAAGACCAATGAAGTCAGGTCAGGCCAAGTTGAAGCACCGGAAGGGTTCGGCTATTGGCTGCTTAAATTCGATGGCGTCATCGGCAACAAAGACAAGGAAATGGAAGACCCCAAGGGATTTTGCGCGCTTGAATACGCCTATTACTTGATGGCCAAGGCCGCAAAAATCACAATGAGCGAATGCCGCCTTTTTGAGGAAAATGGACGGCGACACTTCATGACGCGTCGCTTTGATCGCGCATCAAACGGCGAAAAACTCCACATGCAATCCTTGGGGGCCATGCGTCATTACGACTTCAATAGTCCGGGCGCATATGGCTATGAACAGGCGATGCAGACCATCCAGGAATTGGAAATGTCAATGGAAGTCGTGGAGGAGCAGTTTCGGCGCATGGTTTTCAATGTGGTGGCACGCAACCAAGATGACCATGTGAAGAACATTGCATTTTTGATGAACAAACAAGGTGACTGGTCTTTGGCTCCCGCATTTGATGTGACCTATAGTTACAACCCGACGGGAAAATGGACAAGCCAGCATCAAATGAGTGTGAATGGCAAGCACGACCAATTCAATCAGGGTGATTTTGAAGCATGCGCCGCTACTGCTCACATGAAGCGAGGCCGGCGGACAGCCATCGTGCAGGAAGTTGTTGCGGCAGTCAATCGATGGGAAGAGTTTGCAGATGAAGCCAAACTTCCATCGTCTCAGCGTGATGCGGTCAGATCTGCATTTCGCTCAGACATGCTTTAATGTAATTCGTCAAAAAAGGCGATTTTGAATGTGTTTTTATATGAAATTCGCCTTTTTTGACGAATAAAATGACACCACCATCGAAACCGCCATCAAATCCTCCCCGATCCAAACCCTCACCATCCGCTCCGGCTGGCGGGAGTTGCCGATCATCGCCCCCAGGGCTGGCGGGTCAACAGCGCACGGGCTTGTTGGCGCGCGGGTGTCCCCGCCCGCCGGAAGTCCGTCGGCAACCTCTTTGCCGTCCGGGGCATTGAGC
>CAZVNU010000149.1:4844-6131 GCA_964628335.1 uncultured Phycisphaeraceae bacterium | reverse complement strand
GATGCGGGTGCTGATGCGGGCCAAGACATCGTAGGGCAGGCGGGCCCAGTCGGCGGTCATGAAGTCCTGGGTCTCGACCGCGCGCACGGCGATCACCTGCTCGTGGGTGCGCCCGTCGCCCATCACGCCCACGGCCTTGACCGGCAGCAGCACGGCGAAGACCTGGCTGGTCTTGCGGTAGAGGTCGTTCGAGACGATTTCTTCCAGCAAAATCTCGTCGGCGTCGCGCAGGATGGACAATTGCGCCGGGTTGATTTCGCCCAGGATGCGCACCGCCAGGCCGGGTCCGGGGAAGGGGTGGCGCCAGACCATGGCATCCGGCAGGCCCAGCACGGCGCCCATCTTGCGGACTTCATCCTTGAACAGGTTGCGCAACGGCTCGACCAGTTTGAAGCCCAATTGCTCGGGCAGGCCGCCCACATTGTGGTGCAGCTTGATGTTGGCGGCGGTGCCGGCGTAGCCGTGGCCGGATTCGATCACATCCGGGTAGAGGGTGCCCTGCGCCAGGAAAGTTTCATTTTCTCGGGCGTCGGGGATGCTCTTGGCCGATTCCTTGAACACTTCGATGAAGCGCGAGCCGATCAACTTGCGCTTGGCCTGCGGATCGGTGATGCCCTTGAGGTCGTTCAAGAAGGCTTCGCTGGCATCCACCACGCGGAAATCGACATCGAAGTGACCGACGAAGGCGCGCTCGACGAACTCGCGTTCGCCCTTGCGCAGGAGGCCGTTGTCCACGAAGATGCAGGTCAGTTGCTTGCCGATGGCCTTGGCGAGCAGGGCCGCGACGACCGAGGAATCCACGCCGCCCGACAGGCCGCAGATCACGCGCTTGTCGCCGACTTGCGCGCGGATGCGCTGGATTTCGGTCTCGATGAAGTCGGCCATCTTCCAGGTGGCATTGCACTTGCAGATGCCGAAGATGAAGTTGGAGATCAGGTCGTTGCCGTGGGGGGTGTGGGTCACCTCCGGATGGAACTGCACGCCGTAGAACGGCTTGGTCTTGTGCTTGACGGCGGCGTAGGGGCAGGTTTCGGTCTTGGCCAAGGGCTCGAAGTCGGCCGGCAGGCTTTGCACCTGGTCGCCGTGGCTCATCCAGCAGGTGGTTTCGGCCGGGATGCCCTTGAGCAGGTCGGCATTGGGGGCCACATGCAGCTTCACGCCGCCGTATTCGCGGCTGTGGGCCGACTTGACTTCGGCGCCCAGCAACTCGCAGCCGGATTGCATGCCGTAGCAGATGCCAAGCCCGACCCGCGCCTGTTCGAACTGGGCGTGCCGGTGCTTGGCATC
>CAZVNU010000149.1:3300-4834 GCA_964628335.1 uncultured Phycisphaeraceae bacterium | reverse complement strand
AAGCACCGGCACGCCCAGTTCGAACAGGCGCGGGTCGGGCGTGGGGGCGCCCTTTTCATAGACCGACGAGGGGCCGCCCGAGAGGATGATGCCCTTGGGCTTCAACTTCTTCAATTGCTCGATGGTCACCGAGGGGCCCAGCAGCACGGAGTACACGCCGGCATCGCGCACGCGGCGGGCGATCAGCTGCACATATTGGCTGCCGAAGTCCAGAATCGGGATGACTTCGCCGATCACCGAGGGGGGCACTTCGGCAATGGCGCGATCATTGGGGTCCAATTTGGCGTTTTGGTCAGTGGACATGGCGTGGGCCCGAAACAAGGGGGATTTAGGTGAGGGGGAAAGGGCGGATTGTAGCGGCGCCGTCCTGCCGCCGTCTGGGGTTGTCTGCCCGCTGTCACAGGCTTGCCCGCAACACCTTGCCCGTCGCGCTGACCGGCAGGCCGGCGCGCTGTTCGAAGATGCGCGGCACTTTGTGGGCCGCCAAGTGCAACTTGCAATGGGCTTTGAGCGCGGCTGGGTCGAAAACGCCACCGGCTTGCATGACGACCAACGCCTTGACCCGGCGGATGGTGTCGCTGACCGGTTCGGCAACCACCACGCACTGCTTGACGCCGGGAATGTCACGCAAGATGGCTTCGACTTCCAAGGGATTGACTTTGGAGCCGCCCACATCAATCAGCAGTTTTTTGCGGCCGGTCAGGCGCAGGCGGCCTTCCGGCGTGATTTCACCCAGATCGCCGGAGGCGAAAAAGCCGTCGGCTTCCAAGCCGGGTTCAGCGGTGCCCCAATGGGCGGTCATCAGCGAGGGGGCGTGGATGAGCACTTCGCCATCGGCGGCGATGCGGGTTTGCACCCCGGTCATGGGGAAGCCCACACAACCGGGGTCAAAGCCGGGGGCGTCGCCGTGCTCGAAATAGACCGAGGCCATTTCGGTGGCGCCGTACAGGGCGCCGACTTTGAGGTTGAGTTTGTCGGCGACTTCCTGCCACAGGGACGGCGGCAGGGGCGCGCCGGCGCAATAAGCCAGGCGCAGGTGGGGCAGGGGGGCGCCGTCATCCATGCGCAGCAGCATCTCGATCATCACCGGCACGGCGGGCAGGACGGTGGCTTGGGTTTCGCGCAACCGCGCATGCAGGCGGGCCGGGTCGAAGGTGTTTTCCAGTTCAAGGGCGGCGCCGGCCAGCAGGGCGGCCAGCAAAGAATCAATGCCGTAGGAATGCGAAATAGGCACCGCCAGCAGCATGCGGTCGCCGGGGCCGATGCCGGTGGCCTGCACGGTTTGGCGGGCCACGGCGTCCAAGGCGGCCAGCTCGCGGCGCACCAATTTGGGCAGGCCGGTGGTGCCGGAGGAGGGCAGCAGGAGGAAGCCCAAAGTAGACGCGGCGGCCCGCCGCGTTGAGGATTCCACGCGGCGGGCCGCCGCGTCTACTTTGATTTGCACTTGCGCCGTCAGTCGCGCCACTTCGCCCGCCGGCAGCTGGGCGCCAAGCGGCAGCACGCCCAAGCCGGCAAACAGGTGCGCCAGCAATTC
>CAZVNU010000149.1:0-3290 GCA_964628335.1 uncultured Phycisphaeraceae bacterium | reverse complement strand
CACGCATTCGGGGGTGTTGTTGGCGGGGAGGATGACCGGGGCTGCCGGGCGGCCCCCGATTGAGAGCGCCGCCGTGCGCGCCCGCACCGCCGCCCGCAATTGCGCCCATGACCATGCCGTCGCGCCCAGTCGCAAAGCGAGGGCATCGGGCCGGCGGGCGGCGTGGGATTCCAAGGCGGCGGCAAGCGAAGGCATAAAAAGAAAAATAAGGACTGGCGCGGACAGGGCAGGAATAGTATCCTGCCGCCTCCCTGTTTCCCTGTCTCTTCTTTTCCCCTCAACGATTGGAATTCCATGTCCGTCCGCGCCCTTGCGTTCTTTCCCTGCGAAATGCTGCTGGTCGACCCCGAAACCCAGGCCGCCTCGGCCGTCAACATCATCGAAGATGTGACCTTCTCCCGCTTCCCCGGCGGCTTTGGCCGTTTGTCCCTGTTCGCCATGCTTGAGCGCGAAACCACCGAAACCCTGAACGAAAAGGTGTCCATCGACATCAAGATTTCGTTCAACGGCGAAAAGGTCGGTGAGCAGAAGCAGGAAGTCACCTTCCCCGGCAACGCCCGCAA
Organism: uncultured Phycisphaeraceae bacterium; assembly: GCA_964628335.1. Classification (GTDB taxonomy): domain Bacteria; phylum Planctomycetota; class Phycisphaerae; order Phycisphaerales; family Phycisphaeraceae; genus CANIYR01. The sequence goes on along the minus strand of CAZVNU010000149.1, from coordinate 2,727 downwards.
GACCAAAGTGCGTTTGTTCATGAACGGTCTGGGCATCCAAACCCCCGGCACCGTGGTGTTTGAACTCAGCCAGGCCGGCAAGGTCATCGCTTCGTACAATGTGGCCGCTTCGGCCCCGCAAGCCTGAGCGGATTTTGCCTTTGCTTGAAAAACGCCAGCCGTCCTCCGGACGGCGTGGCGTTTTTCATTGGGGAGACGCAGGGGTGCCACGGACAGCGGAGCGAAGCGCAGTCGTCCGTGCGGACGGGCGGGGATTGTTCCAACACGCACGGACGACTGCGCTTCGCTCCGCTGTCCGTGGAGCCCTTTTTTATTCCGGCGGGCAACTACAATTCCCCGCCCATTCCCTTTTCTCAAGAAAACCACCCCATGGCCGTCACCGAAAAAATCATTTACTCGATGGAAGGCGTCTCCAAAGACATCGAGCGCAAACCCATTCTCAAGAACATCTGGCTCTCGTACTACCACGGCGCCAAGATCGGCGTGCTGGGCTTGAACGGGGCCGGCAAGTCCACCCTGCTGCGCATTTTGGCCGGCCAGGACAAGGAATACGACGGCAAAACCATTTTGCAGCCCGGTTACACCGTGGGTTTTTTGGAGCAGGAGCCCAAGTTCGACGCTGAAATGACGGTGATGGATGTGGTGCGCGAAGGCGCCTCGGAGGTATTCGATTTGCTCAAGGAATACGACACCTTGAACGAAAAGATGTGCGAAGACCTGCCCGAAAAAGAGATGGACAAGGTCATCGCCCGCCAGGGCGTGGTGCAGGAGAAGTTGGACCACCTGGGCGCGTGGGACATCGATTCCAAATTGGAAATGGCGATGGAAGCTTTGCGCTGCCCGCCGTCGGATGCCAAGATCGGCCCGCTCTCTGGCGGTGAAAAGCGCCGCGTGGCCCTGTGCCGCCTGCTGCTGAAAAAGCCCGACATTTTGCTGCTGGATGAACCCACCAACCACCTGGACGCCGAATCCATCGCCTGGCTTGAAAAGCACCTTCAGCAGTACGAAGGCACCATCATCGCGGTGACCCATGACCGCTACTTCCTCGACAATGTGGCCGGTTGGATTCTGGAACTCGACCGCGGCGCCGGCATTCCGTGGAAGGGCAATTACTCATCCTTCCTGGAGCAGAAATCCAAGCGCATGGAGATCGAAGAGAAGCAGGCCAGCGAGCGCAAGAAAGAATTGGACCGCGAGCGCGAGTGGATCGGCGCCAGCCCGGCGGCCCGTCAGGCCAAGAGCAAGGCCCGCATCGCCCGCTACGAATCCATGCTGGCCGAGGAGCAGAACAAGGTGGCGCAGGAAGTGGCCATCTTCATCCCGCCCGGCCCGCGCCTTGGCACCAAGGTGATTCATGCCAAGGACCTGACCAAGGGCTTCGGCGACCGCATGTTGTTCGAGAATGTGAATTTTGAACTGCCCGCCGGCGGCATCGTCGGCATCATCGGCCCCAACGGCGCCGGCAAAACCACCCTGTTCCGCATGGTGATGGGCATGGACAAACCCGACGGCGGCGCCTTGGAATTGGGCGATTCGGTGAAACTGGCCTATGTGGAGCAGAGCCGCGAAGCCCTGGCCGACGGCGACAGCGTGTGGCAGGCCATCAGCAAGGGCGAGGAAAAAATCAAGCTCGGCAAGGTGGAAATCAACTCGCGCACCTATGTGGCGAAATTCGGCTTCAGCGGCGACATGCAGTCGCAGAAGGTCGGCACGCTCTCCGGCGGCCAGCGCAACCGTCTGCACCTGGCGCGCATGATCACCAGCGAGTTCAATGTGTTGCTGCTGGACGAACCGACCAACGACCTGGATGTGAACACCATCCGCGCACTGGAAGAGGGCCTGGAGCACTTCGCCGGCTGCGCCGTCATCATCAGCCACGACCGCTGGTTCCTGGACCGCGTGGCGACCCACATCCTGGCCTTTGAAGTCAGCGCAGAAGGCGACACCTCGGTGCGCTTCTTCGAAGGCAACTACCAGATGTACGAAGCCGACCGCAAGAAGCGCCTGGGCGTGAGCGCCGAGCAACCGCACCGGATCAAGTACCGGAAGTTGACGCGGTAAATAAGCCGGAAATGCGCTTGCGCCCGGGAACGCGGGACACCAGTCCCGCTCAGGCAAGGCATTCCTCAAATCCAGCGGGACTGGTGTCCCGCGTTCCCGGGCGCAAGCGCATTCCCACACCTTCATCTTTTCTCCCATGATCACCGGCCTCCACCATGTCTCCCTGCGCGTTTCCGACTTCGACCGTTCGCTGGCCTTCTACCGCGACGCGCTGAAATTGCGCCTGGCCACCAGCTTCGAACTCGGCGAGCGCCGATTTGCATTGTTGGAAACCGGCAACAGTGGTTACATTGAGTTGGTGGAGTGCAAGACCGCCGTCGTGGCCACCGGCAAGACGGAAGTGGCTTGGCACTTCGCCCTGCGCACCTCGGACATCCAGGCGGCGGTGGCGGCGGCGCAGCAGGCCGGCTTGGAGATCACCAAAGAAATCACGCGGTTGGATTTGACCAACACCGCGACGGACGAACCGTTCCCGATCAGGATTGCATTCTTCCGGGGGTTCGATGGGGAAGAGGTGGAATTTTTCGAGGAAATTGCCGCAGTCTGATTGCGCCACGAAGTGGTGCCTGTTCCTGGCCAGGGGGAATCCCCTGGAAAGAAAGTTCTTGGCTCTACCACCCCGAAGGGGTGGAGCCTCCACCCCTTCGGGGTGGTAGAAAAAACAGT
>CAZVNU010000148.1:871-6145 GCA_964628335.1 uncultured Phycisphaeraceae bacterium | reverse complement strand
CCTATTTCGTGGACCCGGCCAAGGGCGACGATGCGAATGCCGGCACCAAGGAAGGCAAGGCGTGGAAGTCGCTGGCCAAGGTGAACGCGCTGAAGTTCGCGCCGGGCGACCAAGTGTTCATCGCGCCGGGGCTTCACACCGAGACGCTGATGCCGTTGGCGCAAGGGACCGCGGCCGAGCCGGTGGTCATCCACTTCCTGCCCGGCACGCATGAATTCGCGGTGGAGAAGGCGCTGCGCCGGCCGCTGTTCGTCTCCAACGCCTGCGATGCGCCGACCGAGCCGAAGCCCATCGGCATCCTGGTCGAGAACTGCCGCCACTTGCGCTTGCAAGGGTTTGGGTGGGGGCAGAAGGCGCTCATCCTGATGGGCGGTCGGATGGTGGAGGTGGTGAACGAGACATCCGAAGACATCGCGTATTCGGGATTGGTCTTCGATCTCAAACGGCCGACCGTTTCGGAACTGCGCGTGATGGAGACGACGGCGAACACCGCCACCGTGCAGGTGGCCGAAGGTTCGACCTATGCCGTCAAGGACGGACGCTTCGCCTGGACCGGCGACTGGGGCACCGGTCCGCTCCTGGCCCAGACGGCGGATGTGGCGGCGGGCAAGTGCTGGCGGTCCGGCGTGCCCGCCTTCGGCAAAGCCGAGGACTTGGGCGACAACAAGGTGCGGTTCACCTATGACAAGGGCACCGGCGGCCTGGCCAAGGGCATGCAGTACCACTTCCGCCTGGGCCGGCGCGACTCGGTCGGCGTGCGCAACGCACGGTGCAAGGGCATCGTGTTCGAGGATTGCACCTTCCATGCCCTGACCAACATGGGCATGGTCAGCCAGTTCACCGAAAACATCACCCTGCGCCGCGTGCGCGTCGCGCCGCCGGCCGGCGCCTTGCGCTCGTGCGCCGCCTGGGCCGATATCTTCCAGTTCTCCAACTGCCGGGGCCTGGTGCTGGTGGAGGATTGCGTGGGTTCCGGCATGCAGGACGACTTCGTGAACTGCCACGGCACGCACCTGCGCATCGTCGGAAAACCGGCGGAAAACCAACTGCACTTGCGCTACATGCACGGCCAGACCTACGGATTCCAGCCGTACATCGCCGGCGATGAAATCGCCGTCATCGACCACCTGAAACTGCGCGAACTGGCTGGCAATCCGCGGCGCAAGGTGGTGGATTGCCGCCAAACGGACAAGGAGGGCAAGGCGTGGGTCGTGACCCTCGACGGCCCGGCGCCGGCCTTCGGCAAGGACGATGTGGTGGACAACCTCACCTGGCACCCGAACCTCACCTTGCGCCGCAACAAGGTGGACATGGACCCGGTGCGCGGTTTCCTCATCACCACGCGCGGCAAGGTGGTGGTGGAGGGCAACACGATTCAGAGCGCCATGCCCGGCATCCTGGTCGAGGACGACGCCCGCGGCTGGTACGAGTCCACCTGCGTGCGCGACCTGCTCATCCAAGGCAACACCTTCAAGGGTTGCGGCATCGAAATCAATCCGCAGACCGTCTCCAACGATCCCAAGGAGCCGGTGCATGAGAACATCCGCATCGTGGACAATGTCTTCGATGGCGGCGGCATTTCGGCCAAGGGCGTCAAGGGGCTGGTCATCACCGGCAACAAGACGCCGGCGGGCGCCAAAGTGGGCGCGCACATTGCGCCCTCGTGCTCGGAGGTGAAGGTGGAGTGAAATCCCATGGCACGCTTGCGCCCGGGAACGCGGGACACCCGTCCCGCTTGGATGCAAGAACAGCCACATGCAGCGGGACGGGTGTCCCGCGTTCCCGGGCGCAGGCGAACCTTACTTGTCTCTCCATGAAAACCATCCCCTCCGCCGTCCTCCTGCTTGCCGCCTTCTGCGCTTCCTGCGCCTCGGTGGCGCAAGTTGCGCCGCCGCCACCGGCCTTGGCGCAGGCGGCCAAGGCGCCTCTCCTGGCCCGCAGCAGCGACACCAGCGACAAGGCCGGCAAGCCGTGGTCGCCGCCGACATGCACGCCGAAAGCATCTACGGCTGGGTGTGGCCGTGGCGCGCTGTTGCGCGTGGGGGGCCAGGCCATGCCGGTCGTCATCCCGGCCGGCGGCATGATTTCTTTCCAAGAGTAGGATGCCGCATGTGTAACAAAACGGGCGGGGTGTCGTCCCCTTTCGTCTTGGCGCGTCCCATCGTTCCGGTTTCCAGTATTGAGAGTCCCCCTTTTCCCATCAATCCATGAACATTCATCCCTCTGCCGTCTTGCTTCTCGCCGTCTTGTCCGCTTCGTGCGCCGCCTCGCCCCTGGTTGAAAAGGACGGTGCTTGGACGCTCGCCAGTCCCGGCGGCAACCTCAAGGTGACGGTCGCCGGCGGCGACCGCTTGACCTACGAGGTGTCGGAAGGGGGGACGCCCGTCCTGGCCCCGTCCTCTTTGGGTCTCATCGTGGACGGCAAGGATTTGGGCGCCAAGGCCGCCGTTGGCCAGCCAGTTCGGCGCGGAATTGAAGGGACATACCGCATCCTGGGCCACCATGCGGAGGCGAATCTCAATGCCAATGAAATCAGCATTCCGGTCGTGGCGCAGGGCCTGTCGTACATGCTGCAGGTGCGCGTGCAGGACGACGGCGTGGCCATGCGCTATGTGCTGCCCGGGGGCGTCAAGCGCGTGGATGGCGACGCGACTTCCTGGCGCATCGCGGGCGCGCAAGAGGGCGTGTCCGCAGGGTGGCAGGACTTCTCGCAATGCTACGAAGCCCACGACCAGTGGACGGCTTTTGGCAAGGTGCCCGAAAACAAGCGCATCGCCGGGTTGATGACCGTCGCCACGCCCAAGCACCACCTGTTCCTGGCCGAGGCCGACAACGCGAATTACCCCGACGCCGCTTTCATCCGCAAGGGCGACACGGTGTCGCTGTCGTGGTATGCGGATGCCAAGGGCTTCCCCGTGGATTCCCCGGCCCGTCTGACCACGCCCTGGCGCACGACGGTGGTGGCCAAGGACTTGACCGCGCTGGTCAACTCCGACCTGCTCACCAACCTGTGCCCGCCGCCGGAAAAGGGCTTTGATTTCTCCTTCGTCAAACCCGGCCGCATCATGTGGCAGTGGTGCAGCGTCGGCGAACCGAAGCTGGCCGACCAGCACGACTGGTATGACGCGGCGGCCCGCCTCAAGTGGGAGTACTACATGATCGACGACGGCTGGCGCACCTGGCGCGCGCCGGGCAAGGACCAGTGGCAGTTGCTCAAGGAGACCATTGATTACGGAAAAGCAAAGGGCATTGAAACCATCATCTGGGTGGATTCCAAGGAGATGATCCACAGTGTCGCCGCACGCCGCACCTATCTTGAAAAGGTGAAGGCTTCCGGGGCGGTGGGCATCAAGATCGACTTCATCCCCGATGCTTCGGCCAAGGTGACGGCCTGGTACGACGACACCTTGCGCCTGACGGCGGAGTTGAAACTGATGACCATCTTCCACGGGTCCTCCAAGCCGACCGGCCGCGTGCGCACCTGGCCGCACGCGTTGACCAGCGAGGCCATCCGCGGCAACGAATGGCACATGACCCGCTACAACCGTTTGGCACCCTTGGACCACGATGTCATCCAGCCTTTCACCCGCTTCCTGGCCGGCGCCGGCGACATCACGCCGACGGTGCTGGATCCCAAGCAGTTGCGCGGCTACACCTGGCCCCACATGATCGCGCAGGGCATCACCACGATCTCTCCCTTGGCCTGCTTCTACGACCATTGGAAGTTCTACGACGAAAGCCCGGCGGCGGACTTGCTGCGTGAAATCCCGGTGGTGTGGGACGAAACCCGCGTGCTGCCGTGCACCAAGGTCGGCGGCACGGTGGCCTTCGCCCGCCGCAAGGGCAAGACCTGGTGGGTGGGCCTCGTCAACGGCCCCGAAACGGCCAAGGTGGAGATTGCGCTTGACTTCCTCAAGGGCCAGGCCAAGGCGACCCTCTTGCGCGACGCCAAGGAAGACGCCGCCTTCGACCGCCAGGAGACGACCCTCGGGCCTGCTGACAAGATCACGCTGGAACTGCGCAAGGGCGGCGGCTTCGTGGGGAAATTCAAGCAAGGCGAATAAATGAAGACTCTCACCCTTTCCAACGCCCACCTCTCCCTTGTCCTCCTGCCGGAAGTCGGCGGCAAGATCGCCTCCCTGCGTTCGCTCGCCTCTGGGCGCGAATGGCTGTGGACCAACCCGCACCTGCCGACCGCGGCGCCGGTCTACGGCGCCTCGTATGTCGAGAAGCAGGATTTCGGCGGCTGGGATGAGATCTTCCCCTCGGTCTCGCCGGCCAAAGTGGAGGGCTTCGACATCCCCGACCACGGCGACCTGGCCGTGCTGCCGTGGGAGGTGTTGGAGCAGTCGAATACCCGGGTGAAAATGGCCGTCACCACGCGTTTCGCGCCGGTCATGTTCGAGCGGATTTTGACGCTGGAAGGCGCCACGCTGCGGGCCGAGTACCGGATGGTCAACCTCGGCGACAAGCCGGTGCCGTACCTGTGGTGCGCCCATCCGCTCATCGCGCTGGAGCCGGGCATGACGATTGAACTGCCGGTCGGCGGCGCCATGCGCATCGACGGCGGGGTGGGAGTGCAGGCGGGTTCCTCGTTCGCTTGGCCACAGGCCCCGGGCCTGCCGCCTTTGGATCGCGTGCCGGACCCGGCCGCGCCCGGCTTCCGCCCCTTTGCCGCCAAGCTCTTCACCGCCAAGGATGCGGTGGGGGAGGTGGCCATCGGCGCGCCCGATGGCCGCGAAAAATTGCGCTTGCGATGGAATGCCGCCGATGCGCCGTATCTGGGCTTGTGGCTCAACTGCCGTGGCTGGTCGGGCTGCGGCTTGGCGCCGTATTTCAACCTGGGCGTCGAGCCGGCCACCGCCCCCGTCGACGATTTGGGGGCGGCGATGCAAGACGGCAGCGGCCGTTTTCTGGCGCCCGGTGAAATGCGGTCGTGGTCCATGACGCTGGCGATCGGCGACTGGGTTTTTTGCCGCGCCAATGTCCCCGTCCGCGCGGTGATTTCAGCCGAATAAAAACATTTTTGTAATGCGGCGGTCGCCTCGGCGTCTGTTGGGGGCCCTGCATTGGGCTCCTTTTTCCCGCCTTTATTTTTGAGCATGAAACTTCATTCCACTTCTCTGGTCGCGGCCCTCGCTTTGTTTGCCTCTGCATGCGCCTCCAGCGCGCCAACGGTTGCGGTCAAGGCCGCGCCGGCCGAGTTGCAAGTGGCCGATCCCTTTGGCTCCGAGATGGTGCTTCAGCGCGGCGTGCCGGTGCCGGTGTGGGGCA
>CAZVNU010000148.1:0-861 GCA_964628335.1 uncultured Phycisphaeraceae bacterium | reverse complement strand
CCGATGCCGGGGCCACCGTGCGTGTGGCGTTTGCCGGCCAAACCAAGTCCGCTTCTGCCGATGCCCGCGGCCGCTGGCAGGTGACGCTTGACCCCATGCCAGCCTGTGCAGAAAACCGGGTGATGACCCTTTCTGCCGGCGGCAAGGTCCTTGAATTCAAGGATGTGCTGGTGGGCGAAGTGTGGATGTGTTCGGGCCAATCCAACATGCAATGGGGGGTGCGCGGCGCCGCCAATGGCCCGGCCGAAGTCGCCGCCGCCGATCACCCGCTGTTGCGCCTGCGTTATTCCAACCGGGTGCTGGCCCCGGTGCCGCAGACCCATGTCAATGGCAGTGCCTGGAAAATCTGCACCCCGCGAAACCTGGGGCAAGGCACCCACTCCGCCAGTTTCTCCGCCACCGCTTATTACTTCGGTCGCGATTTGCAGGCCGATCTCAAGGTGCCGGTGGGGGTGATCCAAGCCGCCTGGGGCGGCACCCTGATCGAGCCGTGGACCACGCCGGAAGGGTTCCGCAGCCAGCCCAAGCTGAAGGCGCAAAGCGCCTGGCTGGACAAGGTCAATGCTGACTACCGCGCCGCCGCCTATCAGCAGTTGGCCATCACCGCGGCCTGGCAGGCCGCCACCCGCGATGCCTTGGCCCGCAACACCCCTTTGCCGGCGCCTCCGGCGTTGGCCGCCATTCCCCATCCGATCAAACACAACACCCAGCCCACCGCCTTGTACAACGCCATGGTCGCGCCCTGGGTCAATTACCCGGTGCGCGGCGCGATTTGGTACCAGGGTGAAAGCAACCACATGCAGCACGACGGTCCGCTGTATGCCGACCGCACCGCCGCCTTGGTGGCCGGCTGGCGCAAAG